>JBDSPC010000302.1:0-15761 GCA_039914485.1 Nocardioides sp. | reverse complement strand
ACCAGCCAGCTCAGCCACGAGGACCGCGACCACGTCCTGCACCTCATCCACTCGCTCGGCGACGACTTCGGCACCACCATCGTCGTGGTCACCCACCAGCCCGAGGTGGCCGCGACCTTCCCGCGCTCGATCACCATGAAGGGCGGCCGCGTCGGGGCCGAGGGGCGCGACGGGTCGGAATACGCCGTGGTCGGCGAGGACGGCGTCCTGCACCTCCCGGGCCACGTCGCCGCGGAGTGGCCGCCCGGCACGCTGGTGAAGTTCGAGGACGACGACCAGGGGCGGCTGATCATCACGCGGTCGAGCTCCGAGGGAGCGGGCCTGTGAGCGACAGAGTCGAGCGAGGAACGAGCGAGCCACCGAGCTCACCCACGGGTGCCGCGAGCGACCTCGTTCTCTCCAACATCACGTTCGTCGCGGGCCGCAGGCTGCTCGACGACGTCTCGCTCACCTTCCAGGCCGGCAAGGTGACGGCACTCTCAGGCCCCAGCGGCTCGGGCAAGACCACTCTCCTCTCGATCGCGGGTGGGCTCCTCGAGCCGAGCCAGGGCACGACGTCGTACGCCGACAGGTCGATGTGGCAGGGCACCGGCGACCCGCGTCCGGACATCGCGTTCGTGCTGCAGGTCTATGGCCTGGTGCCGATCCTCAGTGCGCGTGAGAACGTCTCCATCGCCCTGCGTGCGCGCGGCGTCGACCCGCGCGAGGCGGACGAGGAGGCGGAGGCGGCACTCGGCCGGTTCGGCATCGCCGACCTCGGCGACCGTCAGGTCGAGGAGCTCTCCGGTGGCCAGATGCAGCGCGTGGCCTGTGCCCGAGGCTTCGTCGTCGGCGCCGGCATCCTGCTCGCCGACGAACCCACCTCCGAGCTCGACGAGGGCAACCGCGGCGTGGTCCTGGCCGAGCTCCGCGAGGAGGCGGCCAAGGGTTCCGTCGTGGTCGTCGCCACCCACGACCCGGCGGTCGTGGACGCCTGCGACGTGCACTTCGCCCTCGACGAGGGGCGGCTGGTCCGGGGGGCGCAGGTCGGCGCCCACAGAGTCCAGGCATGACCCGCGCCCTTCGTGGGGCCTGGAGTCGTCGCGGCGCCCTGCTGACCCTGCTCGCCATGACCACCGTCGTGATGAGCGGCGCCGTCGCGGTGCTCAGCTTCGCCGAGGCAGCGGGCACGTCGGCCTGGCTGATGTCGCCGCTGCTGCTGCTCGGTGCCGTCGCCATCCCGAGCATCGGCCGCGAGCTCGCGACCGCTCGTCGCGAGGAGATCGGGCTGGCGCGACTGCGCGGGATCCGCGGGCTGCGCCTCGGCACGGTGCTGCTCGCCGAGCCGCTCGTCACCATCGTGCTCGGCACCGCCCTGGGCTTCGTCCTCGGCCGCCTGGTCGCGCGCGTCGCGGGTGGCGCCTGGCTCGACGCCGACGTGCCGGAGCTGGGGTCGACTGCGGCGTACGTCGCGCTCGGCACCGCCGCAGCCAGCCTGCTGATCGTGCTCGTAGGGACCTGGGCGACCGTCAGCGAACCGCTTTCGGTCCAGGTCGCCTCGCGCGTCCGGCCCAGGCGGGCGACGACGCTGGTGCTCTTCGGCAGCGTCTTCGTCCTCGTCGGTGCCGCGGTCGCTGCCTACCGTGCTCGCGAGGTCGTCGACGGCGACCCCGACGCGCTGGTGCTGCTCGGGCCTGCCCTGGTCGGGCTCGCGCTCGGACAGGTCGCGATCTGGGCGCTGCGGCTCTTGGCCCGGGGTGCCACAGGTGCGACCGCGACGTCGGGACTCGCCCGGTTCCTGGCCACGCGGAGGCTCTCGCGGGCGGACGACCTCGTGACCCCGATGCGACTTCTCGTGGCCGCCGCGGTCGTCGGCGTGCTCGCCCTCACCGGCGCCTCCTCGGTCACCGACTGGGTCGACGGCGAGTCCCGGATCGCCGCGGGCGGACCGCGGAGCGTGCCGGTCGAGAACGGCGCCGTACAAGCCATGGCCCTGACCCGAGACCTCGACCCCGAGGGCAAGCACCTGATGGCGGTCTCGGTCGTGCCCAACGAGACCCGGCTCGGCGAGCGCCGTGCCTATGTCGACGCGGCTCGCTTCGAGGCCGTGGCCGGCGCCTTCTACGACGACACCCCGGCTGCCGACGCGGCCGCGCGGATCGCGGAGCTGACGACCGACAGCGCCGACCTCACCGTGAGTGGCAACCGGCTCAGCGTCTCCAGCCGGCTGGTCGAGCAGGAGTCGAGCTTCACCGTCGGCCTGATCCTGCAGGTCTACTACGTCACCGAGGACGACAACGGCGCCTCGGTCGAGGTCATCCTGAGCCCGCGCCTCGACGGCCCCGACGATCGTCGATCGGTCCGGTTGCCCGGCTGCGCGACGGGCTGCCAGATCAACGGCCTCGCCTTCGCGCGGATGCTCGGCGAACCCGGTGGCGGCGTGGTCAACGTCTTCGCCATCGACGACTCCACCTATCGCGTGCTCCTCACCGATCTGTCCGTCGGTGACCAGTCGCTGCTCGATGTCGCCTGGCGGCCGAACCGGGCGGACATCGACGCCTTCGCCAACAGCAGGTTCAATGCCGGTGTCGACCTGCAGTTCCGCACCGTCTCCAACCGGCCCGACGGCCTCGAGCTCCACCCGCTGCCCGGTGGCCTGCTCAATGTCGACCTGGCCGCGAAGACCGACCCGATCCCGGAGTTCGCATCCGGCGCCGAGCCCGGTGTGCCGCTCGACGTCTCCGGCAACGATCGCGTGCTCGGCGACGGCACCCGCTTCGAGGCGCTGCCCCTGCTCGGCGGCATCGGGCAGCTGACCGACCTGCCGACGAGCATTCTCGGGTCCGGGTCGACCGTCCCCGACGCGGAGACGTCGATCGTGGTCGCCGACGGCACTCCCGCCGCGATGCTGACCGCCCTCACCGCCGCGACCGGCACGAAGGCGCGGTCCCTCGAGGACGTACGCCGCACACTGTCCGCCGCAGCGGGCGCGGACCAGTCCCGGGCCTACACGCTGCTGGCGGCCTTCTGCGCCCTGGTCGCCCTGCTCGCGCTGGCCGCCGGCGTCGCCCGGCACCTCCGCAGCTACCGTCACGACGTGGCGTCCCTGCGCGTGCTCGGCGTCGGACTGGGCGAGGCCCGCCGGGCCGGCCGGGTCGAGCTCGCGTCGCTCGCCGTGGTCGTGGTGCTGGCCGTGACCGCGGGTGGCTACCTCGCCGTGCAGCTGCTGCTCGGCGGACTGCCCCTCGTCAACGAGTCGCCGGCCGCGGTGCCGCTCAATGCCGCCCCCGACCTGCTGACGCTGGCCGTGCCCGCGGGGTTGGCTGCGCTCGCGATGCTCCTCGTGGGCGGCCGGGCCCGCGCCGTACGACCGTCGGCGACGAGACCTTCGACGCTGCGTGAGGAGGAGGGGCGATGACTCAGCTGCTCGGCACCATCGTCCGCGGCCTCCGGTCGCGAGCCCTGCTCACCGTCGGCTCGATCCTGCTCGCGGCGCTCGCGCTCGGGTCGGCCATCCTCGGGCCGATCTTCTCCGAGGCCGTCACCAACTCCTATGTCGTGACCCGGCTCCAGGAGGCACCGGCGGCCTCGACCGACCTGTCGCGGGTCTTCACGCCGGACGGCGTGCTGGAACCCCGGGCCGCGATCGAGCGGGCGGTCGCCGCGTCCGATGCCCTGAACGTCGGACCCTGGGGCACGTCGACGGCGACCCTGGTGTCCGACGAGTACAGCGCGCTCACGGGTGTCGTGACCTTCTGGTCGCGCGACGACGTGTGCGCCGGGCTGGAGATCGAGGGCCGCTGCCCGGCTGCGCCCGGCGAGGTGCTGATGCTGGCCGGGGACGTCGAGCGGACGGGCGCCAAGCTCGGTGAGCCGCTCGACATGAACATCTTCGAGCCGTCGCAGCTCCGGGGCACGCTGCCACGCTCGCCGCTGTCCCAGGTGATCGTCGTCGGGTCCTATGCCACGCCCGTGGCCGACGACGTGTGGACCTACCCGCAGCGCCTCCGCTCGATCAGCGACCGGACCCAGCCCAACGGTGACTACGACCCCTACCAGCCGTCCCCGCTGCTGACCACGCACGAGACCGTGCAGTCGCTGGGCGCACAGGCCTGGCGCGTGCAGATCGACACCCCGCTCGACGTGCCGGCCGACGCGACACCCGCCGACCTGGCCGACGCGGTCACCACCGCCACCAACCTCGAGGGCACCGACGAGGTCGACGGCGGCACGCTGGTCGGAGTCCCGGCGTCCAACAGCCTCGAGCGGTTCGAGCGCGACGTCCGCTCCCAGCAGTCCACCGCGCAGAAGTCGATCGCGCCCGCCGTGCTGTCCCTGGTGCTGGTCGCGCTCGCGTTGCTGATGCGGCTGCTGATGGCGGCCAGCGAGGTCCGGGTGCCCGAGCTCGCGCTCGCCTCCTTGCGCGGCGTCTCGTCGAAGCGGCTCTGGTTGCTGGGGCTGGCCGAACCCTTCGTCGTGCTCCTCGCCGCGGTTCCGCTCGGCGTCGGTTTCGGTGTCGGGCTCGCCGCCCTGCTGACCCGTCAGTGGCTGGTGCCCGGGCTGCCGTTGCCGTTGCCGTGGATCAGCTGGGCGGCCGCCGCGCTGGTGCTCGTCGCCGCGATCGCGGTGGCCTGCGTCGCGGTCGGGATGGTCGTGCGCGACACCCTGGCCTCCCAGCTCTCGGGCGTACGCCGACCGCAGGCGTCGCGCCGGTGGTCGGTCGTCGCCCAGCTGACGTTGGTGGCGCTGGCGCTCGCCGTACTCATCTCGAAGCTCTCGGCCTCCGACCAGAAGGCGCCCGACCTCACCGACATGCTGCTGCCGGTGCTGCTCGCCGTCGTCGCCGGACTGGCCGCGACCCGGCTGACCGCGTGGGCGGCGACCTGGTGGACGAAGCGGCGGGCGCTGACGAAGTCGCTGAGCGGCTTCGTGTCGGCCCGCGCGATCTCGCGGCGCCAGGAGGGCACGCTGGTGATCCTGCCGGTGACGGCCGCCATCGCGGTCGCGGTCTTCGGTGCCGGCGTCCACGACTCGGCCGCGACCTGGCGCGGCAGCGTGGCGGCCACCGCCTCGCCGGCCGGCACCACCTGGTCGTCCTCGCTGTCGTTGCGCGAGACCCGCGACCTGACGCGCGTCATCGACCCCGAGGGCGACTACCTGATGGCGGCGGCGTCCGTCCTCAACCCCGGCGCCAGCTTCGCGGTGGTCGACACCGAGCGACTGGCCACGGTCGCGACCTGGCCGGAGACGTGGAGCCCGGGCCGCACGGTCGAGCAGGTCGCCGCCGACATCACGCTGCCCGGCGCCGTACCCGCACTCGTGGGCCGCCGCCTGTCCATCACCGTCGACAACCAGGCGGAGACGTCGCGTCCGCTCAACATCGAGGCGCGCTTCGGCAGTGTCGGGGGAGTGCCGGAGCGCAGCTATCTCGGGCCCTACCCCGCCGGTGAGAGCACGCAGAGCGTGCGGCTGCCGAAGACCTGTCGCGTCGGCTGCCCGCTGGAAGGCCTGACGCTGGGCGGCGGCGCCGGTACGACGATGGAGATGGCCGGCTCCGCGCGGGTCCTGTCCATCGCCGTGGACGGAACCGTCGTCGACAACGCGATCGCCGGTGCCGCGTGGGCACCGAGCGCGGACAGCAAGGCGCCGTCCTCGATCTCCGACATCGACAGCTCCGGCGACACCATCGACCTCACCTTCGACTCAGGCGCCGGCTCGGCCATGGCCCGCATGACTGCCGGCGGGATCCCGTTGAAGCGGCCGGCCCTGTGCGGTGTCGACGTCCTCGACGCCGCGTTCGTCGACCTCGCCACCCGCGAGCCCGCGGGCATGATCCAGGTCGACCCGGTCGCCGACGAGCTGCTCGGCATGCCCTTCGTCGGGCCGGCCGGCCTGCTCGTCGACTACTCCTCCTTCATCGCCGACCGCTCCGTCTACGACAACCTCTTCACCACGCGGGTGCTGATGCGTTCCGGGGCGCCCGCCGCCATGTCGACGTCGCTGGCCGAGGCGGGACTCGCCGTGGAGACGACGTACGCCGGGCAGAAGCGGGTGCTCGACCAGAGTGCCTACGCGCTCGCCCTGCGGCTCTACGCCGTGGTCGCCGCGCTGGTGCTGCTGATGGCACTGGCCGGACTGTTCGTCTCCACCGCCGTCCAGCTCCCGGCCCGGCGCCGCGACGCTGCGGCGTTGCGGGTCGTCGGCGTACGACGATCGTCCGTGATGTCCGCCGTCGCGCGCGAGTTCCTCGTGGTGCTCGGTGGGGCCGCGGTGGCGGGGATCCTGGCCGGTTCGCTGGCGCAGTACGTCGTGCTGCGCACCATCACCCTCGGCGTCGTCGACGCGATCTCCACCCCGCACCTCGTGGCCGCGATCTCCCCCCTGCGCCTCGCCGCCCTGGCCGCCATCGCGATCGTGGTGCTCGGCATCGCGGCGTTCTTCTCCGCCTCCCTGACCGTCCGGGGTGCGCGCGGGTCGACGTTGCGGGAGTCGGCGCGGTAGGTCTGTCGAAGTTCCCTGACCTGTGCATGACTTGCCTGACAAGTCAGAAACTTTCCGGCGGCCTGTCGTATCCACCCCGACCCGTTCGTGGACATGATGAGGGCCCCGCCAGAGGGTCCCCATCAGGAGGATGTCATGGCTCAGTACCTGCTCTCGGTCCACCACGCTCCCGACGTCGACGAGGCGCTCGCCCGGGCCACCGAGGGGTCGGCCGCCTGCCGCGGTCGCGTCGAGGTCCGGCCCTTCCAGCCGGCGTGAGCGCCTCGACCGGCGAAGACTTCGAGGCTGCGCTCGCGCGCATCCATCGCGACGAGTACGCCGCAGTGGTGGCCTCGCTGGTACGGCGGTTCGGCAGCATCGACAGTGCCGAGGACGCCGCCAGCGAGGCCCTCGTGGCCGCTCTCGAGCACTGGCCGACCGCCGGGATCCCCCCGAACCCCGGCGGTTGGCTGACCACCACCGCGACCCGCAAGGCGATCGACAAGATCCGCCGCGAGTCCAACCGCGACACCAAGCACCAGCAGGCAGCGATGATCATCGACCCCACCCCACCCGAGGACTCCGGCGTGGTGGACGACGACCGGCTGCGGCTGCTCTTCACCTGTTGCCACCCGGCGCTCGCGCCGGAGGCCCGGGTCGCCCTGACGCTCAAGCTGATCGGTGGCCTGACGGTGGAGGAGATCGCCGCCGCGTTCCTCGTCCCCGACACGACCATGGCCCAGCGCATCACCCGTGCCAAGCGCAAGATCTTCGACGCGCACATCCCCTACCGCGTGCCGCAGGCGACCGACCTGCCCGCACGCCTCGGCGGCGTGCTCGCCGTCGTCTACCTCATCTTCAACGAGGGCTACCTCTCCTCCACGAGCACCGACTCCATCCGCGACGACCTGTGCCTGGAGGCGATCCGGCTCGCGCGGCTGCTCCGCACCCTGGTCCCGACCGAGCCGGAGATCACCGGCCTGCTGGCGCTGATGCTGCTGACCGTGGCCCGTCGCCCGGCGCGCGTCGCCGGCGGTGAGCTCGTCACCCTCGGCGAGCAGGACCGCGGCCGCTGGGACCGCTCACTCATCGAGGAGGGGCACGAGCTCGTCCGCGAGTGCCTGGCGATCAACCGGCCCGGGCACTACCAGCTGCTCGCCGCCATCAACGCCGTCCACACCGACGCACCGGCCGCGAGCGACACCGACTGGAGCCAGATCGCTGCGCTCTACGACCAGCTGTACGCCGTGTCGCCGACGCCCGTCGTCGCCCTCAACCGCGCCGTGGCGGTCGCGGAGCTGGACGGCCCAGTGGTCGCGCTCGCGGCGGTCGACCGGCTCGAGCTCACGACCTATCACGCCTGGCACGCGACGCGGGCCGACCTGCTGCGCCGGCTCGGGCGGAGCAGCGAGGCGGCTGCGGCGTACGACGCGGCGATCGTGGCCACCGACAATCCGGCCGAGCGCGCCTACCTGACGAGGCGCCGCGGCCAGCTCGGCTGACCCTCGAGTCGAGTGATTGGGCGCACCGTGGATACAGCCACCTCAGCACTCGACTCCCTGGTCAGAGGTCGATCGCGCGGTTGACCCACACCGACTGCGCCACCATGCCGACCTTCTCGTAGAGCCCGAGCGCGCCGGTGCGTGAGTCGGTGCTGAGCTCGGACGTCGTGGCGCCGTGCTCACGCGCCACGTCGAAGGAGTCGACGAGCAGCGCCTGGGCGATGCCGCGGTTTCGCTGGTCCTTGCGTACGGCGAGGCGCGGGATGTAGGCCGTCGGGCTCTCGCTGGAGATGAACACGAGAGAGACGCCGACCACCGCACCGGTGGGGTCGAGGGCGACGCGGAAGTTCCACGGCGCGTAGCCCGGTCGACCGAAGGTGCTGGCCGCGAAGTCCTCGTAGGACTCGCGGTCGCGGACGGACCACTCCAGGAACGCGTCCTCGAGCACGTCGTGCGCAGGACGCAGGTCGGTCTCGCCGGCCTCGCGAACGACGTACCCCGCCGGCAGCTCGCGGTGCTCGATCTCCCTGCCCTCGGGCAGTGCGAGCACCCAGCTGGTCCAGCGGATCCGGTAGCCGAGCGCGGCGAGCAGCTGGTCCCCGGCCGACCCTTCGGGCACCGGCATCCCGACGACCGACGAGCCACGCGACGTACCGAGATCGCGCAACCAGGCAGCCAGCCAGGTGCCGATCCCGCGGCCGCGGTGGGCCGGGAGCACGGCCGCGTCGGCCCGGTCGGCACCCATCAGCTCGGCGTAGGCCACCAGCAGGTCGCCGTCGAACACCGCGATCGAGGAGGCCGAGAGGTCGTAGCTCGGCTTGGCCCAGTCGCTGATGAGGTCGGCTTCCTCGATGTCGGGCTGGCCGGTGTCCTCGAGCTCCTGGGCGGTGATGAGCTCGAAGAGGATGCGTGAGTCGGCCTTGGTGAGCGGGCGCGTGGTGAGGCCGTCGGGCAGGGCGTCGTTCATGTCGCGATTGTGGCGCCGCCCGGCACCCGGTGTCGCCCGAGTTTCGACAGTGACGGGAATCGCCCCACCGTCGAAGAAGCCGCCGGGCGTGATAACCACTACCGTGGCAGCGTGAGTGACCTTCCCCAGACCGCCAGTTCCGAGCCCACCTCCGCCGCCGACCAGGCCCCCCAGGTGATGTTCGCCGACCTCGGGCTGTCCCCGCAGGTGATGAAGGCCCTCGCCGATGTGGGCTACGAGTCCCCGTCCGCGATCCAGGCGCAGACCATCCCGCCGCTGCTCGAGGGACGCCACGTCGTCGGCCTCGCCCAGACCGGAACCGGCAAGACGGCCGCCTTCGCGCTGCCGATCCTGTCCCAGCTCGACCTCTCGCAGAAGACGCCGCAGGCACTCGTGCTCGCGCCCACGCGCGAGCTCGCGCTGCAGGTCTCCGAGGCCTTCGAGAAGTACGCCGCCCACATGAAGGGCGTGCACGTCCTGCCGATCTACGGCGGTCAGGGGTACGGCGTCCAGCTGTCCGCGCTCCGTCGGGGAGTGCACATCGTCGTCGGCACGCCCGGCCGGATCATGGACCACCTCGAGAAGGGCACGCTCGACCTGTCGCAGCTGCGCTTCCTGGTGCTCGACGAGGCCGACGAGATGCTGAAGATGGGCTTCGCCGAGGACGTCGAGACGATCCTGTCCGACACCCCCGACGACAAGCACGTCGCGCTGTTCTCGGCGACCATGCCGGCCCAGATCCGCCGGATCTCCAAGAAGTACCTCCACGACCCGGTCGAGATCACGGTCAAGAACAAGACGACGACGTCGTCCACGATCACCCAGCGCTACCTCATCTGCTCCTACCCGCAGAAGGTCGACGCCCTCACGCGCATCCTCGAGGTCGAGGCCTTCGAGGGCATGATCGTCTTCGTCCGCACCAAGAACGAGACCGAGCTGCTGGCGGAGAAGCTGCGGGCACGCGGCTTCTCGGCCATGGCGATCAACGGTGACGTGCCGCAGGTCCAGCGCGAGCGCACCGTCAACCAGCTGAAGTCGGGCAAGCTCGACATCCTGGTCGCCACCGACGTCGCCGCCCGCGGCCTCGACGTCGAGCGGATCAGCCACGTCATCAACTACGACATCCCCACGGACACCGAGTCCTACGTCCACCGCATCGGCCGCACCGGTCGCGCCGGCCGCTCGGGCGACTCGATCGCGTTCGTGACCCCGCGTGAGAAGCACCTGCTCCGGGCCATCGAGAAGGCGACCCGCCAGCCGCTGACCCAGATGCAGATCCCGACGATCGAGGACATCAACTCGACCCGGCTCAACCGGTTCGACGACGCGATCACCCAGGCGCTGTCCGGCGACAAGCTCGACTTCTTCCGCGACGTCGTCGCTCACTACATGAAGGAGCACGACGTCCCGGAGGTCGACGTGGCGGCTGCCCTCGCGGCGGTCATGCACGGCGACCACCCGCTCTTCATGGAGGCCGCCCCCGAGCCGGCCCGCCGCGACTTCGACAACCGCGAGCAGCGCCCCGAGCGCGGCGGCGGCAAGAAGCCCGAGCGTCGTCCCCGCGGGCGCACCGACGTCGACATGGCCTCCTACCGCCTCGCGGTCGGCAAGCGCCACAAGGTCGAGCCCCGCCAGGTCGTCGGCGCGCTCGCCAACGAGGGTGGCCTGTCCCGTGGCGACTTCGGGCACATCGACATCCGTCCCGACTTCACGCTCGTCGAGCTGCCGCGCGACCTGCCGGCCGGCACCCTCGACCGGCTCTCGGGCACCCGGATCTCCGGCAAGCTGATCGAGATCCAGCTCGACAACGGCGCGCCGGCCTCCCGCAGCCAGGCCCGCACGTCGACGTACGACAAGAAGCCGCGCCACAAGGGCTGATCCTCGCGGCCGGCTGTGCCGAGTCCGGCCCAGAGCGCGAAGAAGCCCCGCCACCAGGAGGTGGCAGGGCTTCTGACGTGTCCCCTTGCCGCAAGCGGCTGCGGGGCTCGCGAGCGCCCTCAGCCCCGACTGCGTCGGGTCCGAGGGTCCTCGCTCAGACGGACTTGATCGCCGAGATGTCGAACTCGAGCTTGACCTTGTCGGAGACCAGGACGCCGCCGGTCTCGAGCGCGGCGTTCCAGGTGAGGCCGAAGTCCTTGCGGTTGACGGTGGTCTCGCCCTCGAAGCCGACGCGGGTGTTGCCGAAGGGGTCCACGGCGGAGCCGGTCTGCTCGAAGTCGATCGTGACGGACTTGGTCACGTCCTTGATCGTCAGGTCGCCTGTGATGGCCCAGTCGTCGCCGTCGCGCTTGACGTCGGTCGAGACGAAGCGGATCGACGGGTAGGTCTCGGTGTCGAAGAAGTCGCCGGACTTGACGTGACCGTTGCGGTCCTCGTTGCCGGTGTCGACCGAGGTGACGTCGATGGTCAGGTCGACCTTGGAGTTGGCCGGGGTCTCGGTGTCGATGGTGGCGGTGCCCTCGAAGGCGCCGAACTGGCCGCGCACCTTGGTCACCATCGCGTGCCGGGCCACGAAGCCGAGGCGCGAGTGGGCGGTGTCGAGGGTGTAGTCGCCGGCGATGTTGTCGATGGCGATGGTGGGGGCGTCGAACTGCGACATTGCGAATCTCCTTGAGGGGTTGGGTGCAGGTAGTACAACTTTCAACATGCCTGCGCGCCCAGTATTCCCCACGCGCCCAAAAAAAGTCGCACGCCCGAAATGGCAGCGAGCCGCGACCCCGGACGGGTCACGGCTCGCGAAGCGGTGGGTCTTGCTCAGGCAGCGTGCGCGGCGGCGGCCTTCGACTGAATCCAGCGTGCCTCCATGTGGGTGCGGCCGGTCGCGTCGGTGACGGCTACCCAGGTGCAGACAAGCCCGCTGGTCGTGTTGTGGTCCCTCATGTGACACCTCCTGTTCACTTTCTGTTCACCTAAGGTACCGCATCCCCACCCGAACGCCAAGGAAACGAAGATTTCGGGTACGCGCCTCCACTCGGCGAGGCGAAACGCCGCACATCGGGCGTCATTTGCTCCACCACAGCGACGGAGTTGACCGAGCAGGGCCGAACGGGAGTTCGCTCTCGGGGCGCGTGGGGCGAATGTTCACCCACTCCAGGAAATGGAAGCGGCCCCTTGCTGCATGGGGTCAGCAAGGGGCGCGCGATGGGAACCCTCTCACCCCCGTAGGGGTGTGTCTTGAGATCGAGGGAAATTGGTCGGGTGGTGAGGACCACCCAGCAAGATTCGGGCATTTTCCTGACAGGAGGTGTCCCTGTGACGACGGCTCCGGCGGTGCCATGATGAGCGGCATGGGACAACTGCCTGAGCTGCTGTTCATTGCCGGCGAGTGGCGAGAGGCCAACGACGGTGCCCGCTTCGCTGTGGAGGATCCGGCCGACGGCACCACTCTCGCCAAGGTCGCTGATGCGGGCGAGGCCGACGCTGCGGACGCGCTCGATGCCGCGGTCGCGGCCCAGGCGGGCTGGGCGGCTGTAGCGCCCCGCGACCGGGGCGAGCTGCTGCGTGCGGCGTACGAGCTGATCATCGAGCGCAAGGACGAGTTCGCCCAGGTCATCAGTCTCGAGATGGGCAAGCCACTGGCCGAGGCGGCCGGCGAGGTCGTCTACGGCGCGGAGTTCTTCCGCTGGTTCTCCGAGGAGGCGGTCCGGATCCACGGCCGCTGGATGTCGGCACCCGACGGCAAGAGCCGGCTGCTCACCGCGAAGCGCCCCGTCGGCCCGTGCCTGTTCGTGACGCCATGGAACTTCCCGATCGCCATGGGCACCCGCAAGATCGGCCCGGCCATCGCCGCCGGCTGCACGATGATCATCAAACCGGCCGCGCAGACGCCGCTCACGATGCTCAAGCTCGCCGAGCTGCTCGAAGAGGTCGGGCTGCCCGCCGGCGTCCTCAACGTCATCCCGACGACCAGCCCCGGCCCGGTCGTCAGCGCGCTGATGGCCGACGACCGGCTCCGCAAGGTGAGCTTCACCGGCTCCACCGGCGTCGGCAAGACGCTGGTCAAGCAGTCGGCCGAGAACCTCCAGCGCGTCAGCATGGAGCTGGGGGGCAACGCGCCGTTCCTCGTCTTCGCCGACGCCGACGTCGACGCAGCGGTCGACGGCGCGATGCTGGCCAAGATGCGCAACATGGGCGAGGCCTGCACCGCCGCCAACCGGTTCCTGGTGCACGCCGACGTCGCCGAGGAGTTCGCCGCCAAGCTGGGTGACCGCATGGGGGCGCTGCGCGTCGGTCGCGGCCAGGACGACGGCGTGCAGGTCGGCCCGCTCATCGACGCCGACGCCGTCGACTCCGTCAGCCAGCTCGTCACCGACGCGATCCACGACGGCGCCAAGGTGATCGTCGGCGCCGAGCGCCCCGACGGCGCCGGGCACTTCTATCCTCCGACGGTCCTCATCGACGTACCGCCCGAAGCACAGATCAACGTCGTCGAGGTCTTCGGACCGGTCGCCCCGATCACCACCTTCACGGACGAGGACGAGGCGATCACGGCCGCCAACAACACGGAGTACGGCCTCGCGTCCTACGCCTACACCCGCGACCTCGACCGCACGTTGCGGTTGGCCGAGCGGCTGGAGTTCGGCATGCTCGGCATCAACACCGGCCTGGTCTCCAACCCCGCGGCCCCCTTCGGCGGCGTCAAGGCGAGCGGGTTCGGGCGCGAGGGCGGCTTCGAGGGCATCGAGGAATACCTCGACACGACGTACGTCGCGCTGCCGGTCAGCTAGTCGGCGCGGCCTTCGCCAGGTCGAGGGCGCGGGTCGCCAGCGGCACGAGCAGCTCGCGGTCGACCGGGATCAGGCCGACGCGGGTACGGCGATCGAGGAGGTCGTCCACGTCGACGGCACCTTCGTGGGTGACCCCGAAGATGAGCTCGGCCAGGGTCACCGGGACCTGCTCGGAGAACGGCGCGAGCAGCTCGTCGTCGCCGAGCCCGCTCACGGTCCGAGCGTTGTCGAGCACGAGCCTGGCGTCGGTGCCGAAGCGGCGTACGAGCCGGGTGGGCTCCTCCAGCCTGGCCAGTGACGCCCGCGAGGCGGCGCCGAGCAGGGGAGTGGTGGCCGTGACGCACGGACCCGCCGACAGGCCGGCGGCCGACACCGCCGCATCGACGGCGTCCTGCGCCATCCGGCGGTAGGTCGTGAGCTTGCCGCCGACGATCGTGATCACGCCGGTGCTGCTGGTGAGGACCGCGTGCTTGCGGGAGATGTCGGCGGTCGAACCGTCGCCGGCGTCGATCAGCGGACGCAGCCCGGCGAAGGCACCGGCCACGTCGCGGCGGCGCAGCGGGCGGGTGAAGGCGGCCGAGACCACGTCGAGCAGGAACCCGATCTCGGCCTCCGACGGCGTCGGGACGTCGGGGATGTCGCCCTCGACGGGTTCGTCGGTGAGGCCGACATAGATCGTGCCGTCGGGCTGCGGGATGACCATGACGAAACGGCTGGTCGAGCCCGGGATCGGAGCCGTGACGGTGGCGCGGAGGTTGGGCAGCGTCTCGGCGCGCAGCACGAGGTGGGTGCCGCGGCTGGGGCGCAGGGTGAGCTCGTCGACGAGCTCACCGGCCCACACGCCCGTGGCGTTGATGACCGCCTTCGCCGTGACCGTGCGGGTCTCGCCGGTGAGCTCGTCGCGCAGCTCCACGTTGGTGCCGGTCGCGGAGAGGACCCGGGCGCGGGTGCGGATGTGGGCGCCTTCGGCGGCGGCCGTGCGCGCGATGGTGGTGACGAGCCGGGCGTCGTCCTCGAGCTGGCCGTCCCACGACAGCAGGCCGCCGCGCAGTCCGCTGGCCCGCAGGCTCGGGGCGAGGTTGAGCGTCTCCGCCGCCGAGATCTTGCGCGGGCGCGGGAGCGTCTGGGCAGACGTGTGCGCCGTACGGCGAAGGACGTCGCCGGCCAGGAAGGCGGCGCGCGTGATGCCGGCGCCGAAGGCCGAGACGCTCGACATCAACGGCACCAGCATCGGCATCGCGTGGGTCAGGTGCGGGGCGGTGACCTCCATCAGGATGCCGCGCTCGACGGCGCTCTCGTGCGCGACGCCGACCTGACCGTGGGCGAGGTAGCGGATGCCGCCGTGCACGAGATTGGAGGACCAGCGCGAGGTGCCGAAGGCGAGGTCGTGGGCGTCGACGGCGAGCGTGCTGAGGCCGCGGGTGACGGAGTCGAGCGCGACGCCCGACCCGGTGACGCCCAGGCCGATGACGAGCACGTCGACGTGGTCGGGGAGATCGGCGACGCCGTGGGAGATGCGTCGCTCGGTCATGGGGCGAGCACCCTCGTGATGAGGAGGCGGGCCTCGGTCGCGAGGTCCTCCTCGGTGACGTCGTCGTCGACCATGGTGTGGCCGCTGAGCACGAAGCCGTGGGCGGCGAGCACCAGAGAGCGGGCCATCACGACGGGGTTGCCGTCCCGGATGCTGCCGTCGGCCTGGCCGTGGCGGATCGAGCCCTCGATCAGCTCGAGGATGAGGTCCTGCGAGCGGCCGCGGCGGTTGAGGAGATAGGGCAGGACGAGCTCCGGGTCGAGCTCGACGATGCGCTGGAAGAGCTCGTTGGCTCGCAGGGCCCGGACCGCACCGACGACCCGCTCGACCACGTCGTCGTCGGCGTCGCCCGAGGTGACGATGCCGGCCCACTCGCGAGTCATCAGGTCACCGAGCAGCGTGGACATGTCGGACCACGAGCGATAGATGGTCATCCGCGAGACGCCGGCCCGACGGGCCACCTCGGTGAGGGTGGTGCGACGCCAGCCGATGTCGAGGATGCAGTCGCGCGCCGCATCGAGGTAGGAGTCGGTCGCAAGAACTTTGGCGGGATCGTTGTGACGAAGTGACGTCAT
>JBDSPC010000289.1:0-5633 GCA_039914485.1 Nocardioides sp. | reverse complement strand
ATCGACAGCCTTCCCAGCATCCGCACCACCACCGACCAAACCGAGTCCTAGACTCCCGACAACCGCTCACTTTTCAAGCGCCGGAAACGACCAGTCTTGGAGCGCCGTCGACACCTGGCGGCCGTCGCAGCCGAAAGCGGCTCGCGAGTCCTGGTCGTCGACGTCGACCCGCAGCGGTCAGCATCGGAATGTGCGGACTTCGCCGGCCGTTGTGGAACGCATTTCCGTCGTCTCCCAACACCCTCGCTGTCGTCCGCACCCGCATGTTCGTCACCGACATCAGTCGGTGTGAGGAAGTCGGGCGAGCGCACGGAGAGGTGTTGGAAAGATCTGACCAGCTACTTCCATGGTCGAGGTGAGCATGCTCACCGACCCCTGCGATGCTCGTCGAAATCGAGGCCGACGCGGTCGTGCCGTAGCCGTTCCTGCAAGGGAACGGTCCGATGCTCGCGATCCAAGACCCGCACTGCATAGCGCCCACTAAGCCTCGATCCACCGATGAGTTGAGCGGTGTGAGCGCGTCGTGAAGTGGGAATGCCCTTACGTGTTGGGAAAAATCGGACTTCTTCAGGGTCCCAATCCACCAGCACGAAGGGCATCTCGTAGATGCAACTTTGCCACACGCCTCGAGCGACCTCTGCGGTGTTCGATGATCCGAATCTCGTGTCGTGCGCTGGGCTGGTCCCGGCGCTGGCGCTGGCCAGGTCCGCGGGGCTCGATGAGCTTGCCCGCAATCACCTGAGCGTGCCCGGCACGAAGACCCACCCGGAACGACCTGGCAGCGAGGCCGGGCGAACAGCCACGCCCATGCACTGACACCCCGAGGGTTACCGACCCCGACAGCTCAGCGTCCGCTCATCGCTCAACATGGCCCTGGTGGGTCAGCGTGGCGATCGGGTGATTGCGGGTCAGTAGCTCGGCCAGCAGGCGGTGACGTGGACGAACTTGGTGGCGAAGCGCTCAGCTTCGACGAGGGGTCCAGCGCGACGGCGAAGGTACGACTGCCAAGACCGCGGGCGATGACGACGTCGACCTTGTTGGTCTCAGCTTGCGGCGCCGAGATAGCGCAATACGGCAAGGACGCGCCGATGATCGCCTGACGACGGCGGCAGGTCGAGCTTGGCGAAGATGTTGGTGACGTGCTTCTCGACTGCCCGCTCCGAGACGGCCAGCCCGCCGGCTACCGCGGTGTTCGACCGACCCTCGGCCATCAGCGCGAGCACGTCGAGCTCGCGGGGGGTGAGCTCGGCCAGTGCGTCGCGGTGCCGGTGGGCCGCCAGCAGGTGGCTCACCACCTCGGGATCCAGGGCTGTGCCCCCTGCCGCGACACGACTCAACGCCTCGACGAAGTCTCGTACGTCGGCCACCCGGTCCTTGAGCAGGTAGCCGACACCGGCCGCGTCACCGGCCAGCAGTCGCGCGGCGTTTCTCGTTTCGATGTACTGCGAGAACACGAACACCGGCAGGCCCGGGTGGCGACCTCGCAGCTCCAGCGCCGCGCGCAGCCCCTCGTCGGTGTGAGTTGGCGGCAGCCGCACGTCGAGGACAACGACGTCCGGCAACCCGGCCGGGTCCTGCGCGGCGGTCTCAACGGCCGCAATAGCGGCGTCGGCGTCGCCGACCGCAGCGAGAACTGTGTGGCCGCGACCGGCGAGTAGCTGGACCAGGCCGTCGCGCAGCACCACTGAGTCTTCAGTGATCACGATCCGCATGTTGGCACTGTCTCACGCATGACCGGGCAGCTCGACGGTGATCATGGAGGGTCCGCCGGTCGGGCTGTCGATGGAGAGGCTGCCGTCGACCGCCCGCACTCTGTCGCGCAGGCCGGGCAACCCGCTGCCTTCAGCGAGCCGAGCGCCGCCGCAGCCGTCGTCGGTAACCCGCATCCTGACGCCGGTGCCGTGGGGCTGGGTGAGCTCGAGCCGGCCGTGCTGCGCGCCGCTGTGCCGGGCGACGTTGGCCAACAGCTCGCTGGCACAGAAGTAGGCGATGGTCTCGATGGCGGGTGACGGCCGGCAGGGCAGGTCGGCGACGAACTCGACGGGGACGGTGCTCACCTCGGCCAAAAGGGCGAGTGCGGCCTCCAGACCCTCATCGAGAGCTGGAGGGTGAATGCCTCGTACGAGATCACGAAGCTCGCCAAGGGCTGCGTGGGTGCTCACCTGCGCGGAGCCGACCAGCTCGCGCGCCTGGCTGATCCTCGGCATGGCGTCGTCGACCTGAGCAAGCTCGTCCGCGGCCTGGCCCAGGGTGAGCGAGACCGCGATCAGCCGGGCCTGCGCCCCGTCATGCAGGTCGCGCTCGATTCGGCGCACCGTTGCGGCGGTGTCGTTGACCACCTGCGCACGGCTCTGCTCCAGGGCCTGCACCCGCTCGTCGCCGTCTCGTGGGGTCAGCAGCGTCACCATCAGCCACCGGTCGAGCAGCACGCCGGCGTGGGTGGCGCGAGGGGCCAGCAGGAGCAACGCCGCGCCGACCAGACAGACCAGCACCAGCTGCCAGGGCCGGTCGAGGAAGGCGCCGTGCCACAGCTGCATCCCATGGTGTGGGCGACCGTCCTCGCCGAGGTTGACGCCCAGCGACGGGCGCCACGCAGGGTAGGTGAGCCAGCGCAGGCCATAGGCCCAGCAACCGCCCGCGACCAGAAAGGTCACGAAGGTCGAAGCGAACTTCGCGAGTAGGTATGCCAGGGCGCGCCAACCCGCGACGTCGGTGAGCGCTGCCTTGATCTTCGCGACCCGCCCGGGCGACGCCCGCAGCGGTGCCAGCGGCTCGAGACGGACCCCGAGCAGCCGTCCGGCCAGCCGCTGGCTCAGCCCGGCCACGGAGCGAGCGCCGACCACCGCGGCAGCGATGAGCAGAAGGCCAAGGAAGGTCCACGCCAGAATGACGCCGGTGTAGAACAGGAGGAACGCGTACAGGAATCCGAACAGCGCCAGCGGAAAGCTGACCAGCAGGTAGGCCAGTTCGGTGGCTGTGCGGCGCAATGGCGGAACGAACTCAGACATCGCGGCGTACCAGCAGCAGTCCCCCAACCCCCAGAGCGCCGAGAGCCCACAGCATCAGCGCGGCGAAACCCTGCCAGGGCATGACCCACGAGCCTGATCCGTCTCCGACGGACAACAGCTGCTGGCCCGCCTCCCCGGGCAGATAGGTGCTCAGGTAGTGACCCAGACGTCCCGGTAGCAACGAGGTAAGAGGTGGCAGCACGAGCACAGTCCCAAGGATCGTCGCTATTGCCGTGCCTGTGTGTCGAATCGCCGTACCGACCCCGAGCGAGAACAGCGCCATGGCAGCCAGGTAAAGGCCGGTGCCGATGATGGCGCGCAGCACTCCGGGATCGCCCAGCGAGACGTCCGCACGTTCGGCGAGCACGCGCTGGCCGATCAGGAACGACGTGACGGCGATCAGCTCGCCCACCACCATGACGACACCAGCGAGCACCGTAGCCTTGGCCAGCAGCACGGCGGGACGGCGCGGCTGGGCGAGCATCGTGACCCGGATCGTGCCGGTGGCATACTCGGACGCGATCATCAGGGCGCCAAGCACGCATACCGCGATCTGCCCGTAGATGGCCGTGGGCTGGAGGATCAACCCGACGGGGTCGGTAAGCAGGTGGTCGCGGTCGGCCTGGTCCAGCGAGCTCCACTTGCTCATGTACAAGCTCGTGGCCATGACGCTTAGGCCGACGCTGACCATGACCAGCGCGAGCAACGCCCAACCGGTCGAGCGCAGCGAACGCATCTTGATCCACTCGGCGGCAACCAGGTCGCCCGTCCGGCCAGTGAAGAGGCGGGTCACTGATCTCCCCCCGCTTCGTACTCCACCCAGTCGTGGGTGAGCTCCATGAAGGCCGCCTCCAGCGAGGCGGCGCGGGGGGTCAGCTCGTGCAGCACGACTCCCCCCGAGGCAGCGAGCTCGGCAATGTCGGTCGCGGACAGACCGCTGACGAGGAGCGCGCCGTCCTCGTTGTCGACTGTGGCCGACCGGGCCGAAAGCAGGCGGGTCAGCCGATCGGTGTCCGGGGTGCGGACCAGTACGGCCTCCCCGCCCGACCGGGCGACCAGCTCGCTCGGCGTGCAGTCGGCGATCAACCGGCCCCGGCCGATCACCACCAAGTGGTCGGCCATCAAGGCGATCTCGTGCATCAGATGACTGGACACCAAGACGGTGCGCCCCTCGGCGGCCAGCCGCCGCAGCAAGATGCGGATCCAGATCATGCCCTCGGGGTCCAGGCCGTTTGTCGGCTCGTCGAGCAGCAGGACCGCGGGGTCGCCGAGTATGGCCGAAGCCAGGCCGAGCCGCTGGCGCATGCCGAGGGAGAATCCGTGACAGCGAGCATGCGCGACCTCGGTCAACCCGACGAGCTCGAGCACCTCGTCGACCCGGCGCAGCGACAGATGCTGGCTGCGTGCCAACCACCGTAGGTGATCCCGTGCGCGCCGCGCCGGGTGCAGAGCACCCGCATCCAGCAGCGCGCCTACTTCGGTGAGCGGGCGGGACAGATCGCGGTAGGCGCATCCGCCGACAGTGGCGTGCCCGCTGTCCGGCCGATCCAGTCCGAGTATCAGGCGCATCGTGGTGGACTTGCCTGCACCGTTCGGCCCCAGGAAGCCGGTGACCCGGCCAGGTCGGACCGCGAACGAGAGATGGTCAACGGCGACGGCGCCACCGTACCGCTTGGTCAGCTCTTCGACGTGGATCGTGTGGGGCGAGTCGGGCATGGTGGCTCCTCAGTCTCGAGCGTTCGGATCGGACACTCACCATGCTCGCCCCACCCGGTCGCCGCGTCGACCGTGCAGCCACGCCGCCGATGGTGCGGTTTACCCCACCCCGAAGCGCGCGGCGCCCGATGAACGGTCATCCGCTGCCGCGCGGCGTAGGCGGCGGCGCACGCGCCGATCACGTCTCGCACCGACGGACAGGGTCTGCTGCACGGATAGGTGACAACTGATCGGTCTAACCCGAGGGGTTGGGCTGGAAGGATGTTCATCGTGACGAAGCCCTACCCAAAAGAGTTCCGCGACGACGTTGTCCGTGTCGCCAGGAACCGTGAGCCCGGTGTCGAGCTCTCCCAGATCGCCAAGGACTTCGGGGTCCACTTCACGACGCTGTACACGTGGATGAAGAAGGCCGAGATCGAGGACGGCGACCGACCGGGCACCACGGCGGTCCAGTCGGCTGAACTACGTGACGCCAAGCGGCGGATCAGAACTCTGGAACAAGAAGTCGAGGTCCTCCGCAGGGCCGCTGCCTACTTCTCCCAGGCCCATCTGCCGGGAAAATGAGTTACCCGCTCGTCCGCGACCTTGCCGCCGATGGGATCCCTGTGACGGTGACGTGCCGGGTACTCAAACTCGCCCGCCAGCCCTACTACCGCTGGCTGACGTGCCCGGTCACCGACGCCGAACTCGAGGAGGCGTATTGGGCCAACGCGCTGTTCGACGCCCACCGCGATGACCCCGAGTTCGGCTACCGCTACCTGCTCGATGAAGCCCGCGACGCAGGCGCGGACATGTCGGCACGCACCGCATGGAAGATCTGCTCGGACAACGGCTGGTGGTCGGCGTTCGGGAAGAAGCGGGGCAAGAACGGCAAGAAGCCCGGGCCACCGGTCCACGACGACCTGTGCG
>JBDSPC010000265.1:0-37718 GCA_039914485.1 Nocardioides sp. | reverse complement strand
CCCCACCCAGATCGAGGAGCTGATCCTCTCGACGCCCGAGCTCTCCCCGCACTTCCAGTGCCGGCTCGAGCGCTCGGGCACCCTCGACGCCATGACCGTGGTCGTGGAGCGTCGCGATGCGGCCGATCCCGTGGCCGCTCGGGCCGCGGGCGAGCGGCTGAAGCGGCTGGTCAAGAACTCCATCGGAGTCAGCGTCGGGGTCGAGGTCGTCGAACCGGCATCGGTCGAGCGGTCCGTGGGCAAGATGCGCCGGATCGTCGACCAGCGTCCGGCTCGCTGACCGCCGAAGAGGCCGCCCCGCTGTTCGCGGTGACGGCCTCTTGCGGGTGAAATATTCGGTCGGGCTGACAGGATTTGAACCTGCGACCCCCTGACCCCCAGTCAGGTGCGCTACCAAGCTGCGCTACAGCCCGAACGCCCGTTCCGCGATCGGCGAGCCGACGCGATGAGCGAGCGAAACCTTACCGCAGCCCCGACGCGTTCCTCACATCAGGTGGCGCGGGGCGCGACCAGGCCGAGGGGAGCGCTGGAGAACCCGGGGAACACCTGGCCCGCGTCGACCGAGAAGCGTGCGCGCACGACCTCCGAGAGCACCGCGCGGTAGTCGGTCGTGACGACGAGGTCGGCGTCGGGGGAGTTCGTCAGCCCGGGCCACGAGCCGTAGTAGCGCCCGCCGATCACGCCGGCCCCGGCGAGGAACATGACGTTGCCGTAGCCGTGGTCGAGGCCGTAGTTGGCGTTCTCCGCGACCCGTCGGCCGAACTCGCTGAGCACCACGACCGTCACCTTGTCGGCCAGCGTGCCGATGTCGGTGAAGAACGCGGTCAACGCGGTCGCGAGGGTGCCGGCGTTGTCCTTCATCCGTCCCCACTCCAGCGTGCCGACACCGGTGTGCATGTCCCAGTCGCCCTGGTCGACGGTGATGACCTGGACGCCGATGTCGCCGCGGACGATCCGGGCTGCGTGCGACAGCGAGTCGCCGAGGTCTCCCGAGGGGTACGCCGCAGCGTTGGCCGGCACGTCGGAGCCGTGCGCCACCGGGGCGAAAGTGTCCACCGATGCGAACGTGTCACGAGCGGCGCGACCCAGCGCACTGCCGTCCCTGCCCCAGAGCGTGGAGAGGCTGGCGCGGCGTCCGGCCGCCGAGTCCCCGTCGGTGCCGGCGATGCTGATGCCGTCGAGGCTGTCGGCCGCCATTGCGGAGGCGGGTCCCGACAAGGAGGTCGGCAGCACTCCGCTGCCCAGCCCGACGGCCTGGACGGGGCTGGTGACGGCGTCGAGCCCGATCAGCCGGTTGAGCCACCCGACCCGGGTCGCCGAGCCGGCGCTGGCGTCCTCGATCTCCTCCATGGCCGCGAAGTGCGAGCGGTTGGGAGCCGGCAGCCCCGTCGCGTGGACGGCCGCGAGTCGACCGGCCTCCCACAGCGGCAGCAGCGACGCGAGCGAGGGGTGCAGGCCGAACATCCCGTCGCGCGCCAACAGCGTCTCGGCGGGTACGGCGATGCGCGGGCGTGCCTGGTAGTAGACCGGGTCCGCGTGCGGGACCACGAGGGAGAGTCCGTCGGCGGCGCCCCGGAGGGACAGCACGACCAGCACGGACGATGCCGGGGCGAGGCTGGCGGCCGAGGCGCGCACCTCCGCGGCGCCGTACACGACAGACGCGCCGGCGAGCCCGGCGGCGGTGCCCAGCAGTGCCCGGCGGGAGAGCCGCATCCGGGCGAAGTCCTCGCAGCAGTCGGCGATCGCGGTCGAGTTCATCGAGTCACCTGGTCATGTGGGTGGGGGAGTCGAGCAGGGTGGTGAGGAGCAGCGGCATCTGCCACTGGACGACAGCGTGGTCCTTGTCGATCTTCGTGCCTTGCTTGAGGCCCAGGGCCTGGCAGCACGCGGTGGTGAGCTGCGCCGTCGCCGGGCGCGAGAGCAGCTCCTGGGAGAGGTGCTCGACGAGGTCGTCGAAGCGCAGCTTCTTCTCCGGCAGCCACGACTTCGGGGACTTGTAGGCAAGCTCGTCACGCGGCCACCAGCCGCCCGCCATGGAGTAGTGCATGCGCCACGACCCGGTCATCCGCCCGGTCGAGGCCCAGGCCGCGTTGGTGATCGGAGGCCCGTCGGGTCGCGGCCAGGAGAAGGGACGCGCGCCCAGGTCGGCGGTCTGCCACAGGATCGACTCGGCACCGGACTCCTGGCTGACCGGCTTGCGCGCCTTCACCTGCAGCGCCCGCCAGGTGGCGACGACGTCCTCGGCGGGGTCGCGCACCTTGGTGCCCCTGGACGCGGCGAAGACGGGGGAGGCGACGAGGGCCTCGAGCACGGGCACGATCGCGGTGTCGTGCCTCAGGTAGACCTTGGCGAGCGACCTGACCAGCGACTGCGGCGGATCGTCGCGCACGAACTTCACCGCCAGCCGGCGCGCGATGCGCTCGGCCGTGTCGGGGTGCGAGGCGAGGTAGTCGGTGTAGCGGCGGGTGACCTTGCGGCCGTCGCGGTCGCGGTTGGCGTCGCTGAACTTGCGCACCTTCACCCGACCGGTCGCGTGGTCGTCGGGGGAGTAGGACGCGGCGAAGGTCTTCCACACGTCGACGCGCCAGCCGGTGAGGATGCGCGCCGAGTCCTTGACGTCGTCCTCGGAGAAGTTGCCCTCGCCGAGGGTGTGCAGCTCGAGCAGCTCGCGGCCGAGGTTCTCGTTGGGCGCCTCGGCCGTGGACTCGGCGTTGTTGAGGTAGATGCCCATCGCCGGGTGCGTGGTGGCGGTGAACAACAGGTCGCTGAACTTCCCGAGTGCGGCCGCGCGCAGCGCCTTGCCGTAGGGCACGCGGTGCGTGAAGACCCCGTCGGCGTCCACCGGCACGTGCAGGTGGTTCTCCCAGAACTCCGTCATCACCTCGAGCACCTGGCGCTTGGAGGAGATGCGCCGCATCAGCGTCCAGCGCGCGTAGTCCTCCATCACCTGCCAGCCCGGCTCGACCTCGCTCTGCGTCCGTTGCCACAGGTCCAGGGGCGTACGGCGAAGCGACGGCCACCACGATGCCAGCTCGTCCGCCTTGCGGTCCGGGATGCGACCCGGGACCAGTTGCCTTGCGAGCCACGCGGACGCGCCGGCCCTGCCGACGTCGCGGCGAAGCTCGGGCGTCAGGCCGTAGCTGAAGCGCAGCGCGAGGTGGCGTTCGGGGCCGGACAGGCTCTGTGTGCGGGGGGAGGACACGGGAGGAGGGTAGGGCTTAGCCGGGGTCCGGCAACAGCCCGAAGGTTCCGTTGCAGGTCCAGCCCCGGCAGCTCAGCAGCTGGAGCCGGCGCTGCTCGAGCAGCGCACGGATCTCGAGGTAGCCGGGGTCGTCGTAGCGGTTGATCAGCTCGTGGGGGTCGCGCAGGTCGTCGTAGAGGAAGCCGTCGGCGCCGTTGACGCCGAACAGGTAGCGCGAGGTCCGCAGCCCGCGGTAGGCCCACCCGTCCCCTCCGTCGTCCCCGGTCTGGACGAGGGTGGTGTCGCGGAACGGCTGGTCCTGGCCGCGCAGGGTCGGCACGAACGAGAGCCCGTCGAGCAGCCAGCCGGGCTGCACACCCGCCAGCGAGGTGAAGGTGGCGGGCAGGTCGACCAGCGTGACCGGCAGGTCCGAGGTGGTGCCGACCCCGATGCCGGGACCCCGGATGATCAGCGGCACCTGGAGAACTTCCTCGGTCAGCACGTTCTTGCCGACGAACCGGTGCTCGCCGAGGGAGTAGCCGTTGTCGGAGGAGAAGACGATGACGGTGTTGTTCAGCTCGCCGACGCTGCGCAACGTCTCGACGAGGGACTCGACGGCCCGGTCGACCGACTGCAGGGCGCGCAGGCGGGCGCGGTGCTCGGTGGTGACGACCTCGGGGTCGGCAAGGCGCCGGGTGCGGAACGTCCGGGGCTGGTCCAGGACGTTGCGCTCGTTGAAGGCGGGCGACTTGAAGGACGGCGGGACGGAGCGGGCGAAGTGACCCTTGTCCTTCGCGGCCGCGGGCGGCGGCACGGGCTTGCCGTTGCCGTTGATCCGGTAGTGCGGCGCGAGGTGCCAGGAGTAGATGAGGAACGGCTCGTCGTCGGCGGCGAACTCGCGGACGGTGTCGTTGGTGCGCTCGGCGATCACGTCGGTGACGTAGCTGTTGCGGTAGGCCTGCGGGTCGCCGTCGTTGTCGAACGCGAAGTCGAAGTAGTCGTAGACCCCGGCGCTGAGCGCGTCCCAGTGGTCCCAGCCGGAGGGGCGCACGTCCTGGGCGGTGTAGCCGTTGAGGAACTTGCCGACGAAGCCGGTCTGGTAGCCGCCCTGCGTGAACCACGAGCTGATCTCGTGGGTCGGGTCCAGGGCCTGGAAACCACCGAAGGGGCCGGCGTTGTGCTGCACGCCGTTGTTCTGGGCGTACTGGCCGGTGACGAGCTGGGCCCGGGCCGGGCAGCACAGGGGATGGGGCGAGATGGCGTCGGTGAGGTCGAGGCCACGATCGGCCAGCAGCTCACGCGTGCGCGGCATCCACTTCAGGTCGTCCTCGCGCATGTCGTCGGTCATCACGAAGACGATGTTGGGGCGCTCCGCGTCGCCGGCGCTGGACGAGACCGGCGAGCCCGCGGCGGCCTGCACGGCGCCCGGCAGGGTGGTGACCTCTTGGGCCAGCGTCACGCCCGAGGCAGCCAGCAGCAGGACGATCAGCGCGGTTGTCCCGCTGCGCACCCACGCCTGCATTGTGTCCCTTGACTTGCCTCGATCGGAGGGCACAGCGTAGGCGTTGACGGGCCGCCTTCCCAAAGCGGTGGACGCCCGCCCCGATTGGCGTGGCCGTGGGTCTCCTCGCTTACGCTGAAGCGTGACCCCGTGGCTGCTCCTGCTTGCCTCCTTGGCGCTGATAGCGATCTGTGGGCTGTTCGTGGCTGCGGAGTTCTCCTTCGTCACCGTCGACCGTGGCAGCGTCGATCGGGCCGCCGCCGCGGGTGACGCCGGTGCCGAGGGCGTGCAGCTCGCGCTGCGCAGTCTCTCGACCCAGCTCTCCGGCGCCCAGGTCGGGATCACGGTCACCAACCTGGCGGTCGGTTTCCTCGCGGAGCCGGCGATCGCCGAGCTCGTCGACGGCCCGCTCGAGGCGTTCGGCGTGCCCGGGGACTGGGTCTCGCCGATCGCCATCGCGATCGGTCTCGCGCTCGGCACCGTGCTCACGATGCTCTTCGGCGAGATGGTCCCGAAGAACGTCGCGCTGGCCATGCCGCTGGAGACCGCGCGCCACACGCAGCGCTTCATGCGCGGCTTCACGACCCTGAACAAGGGTCCGATCCGGGTGCTCAACGGCTCGGCCAACGCGCTCGTACGCCGTCTGGGGATCGAGCCCCAGGAGGAGCTCCGCTCGGCTCGCAGCTCGGAGGAGCTCGCCTCGCTCGTCCAGCGCTCCGCCGTACAAGGCACGCTCGACGCCGAGACCGCGGGGCTGATGGAGCGCAGTGTCGAGTTCGGCACCCGCACCGCCGGCGAGATCATGACGCCCCGCGTCCGCACCACGACCCTCGACGAGACCGACCGTGCGGAGGCCGTCATCGAGCTGACCCGGCAGACCGGACTGTCGCGCTTCCCGGTGCTGGACGCCGAGGACGTCGTCGTTGGCACCGTGCACGTCAAGCACGCGGTCGCGCTGCCGATGCACGAGCGCGCCACCACCCGCGTCCGCAAGATCATGGTCAAGCCGACCGTCGTGCCCGACAGCCTGCGGCTCGACCCGCTGCTGTCCCTGCTGCGCGGCGACGGCTTCCAGATGGCGATCGTGCTGGACGAGTACGGCGGTCACGCCGGCGTCGTCACGCTCGAGGACGTCGTCGAGGAGATCGTCGGCGACATCTCCGACGAGCACGACCGGCTCGGCGCGCGCGCCCGCCAGCGGCGGGACGGCAGCTGGAGCCTGTCCGGCCTGTTGCGCCCCGACGAGGTCGAGGACGCCACCGGCGTGGAGCTGCCCGACCACGAGGACTACGACACCATCGGCGGGCTCGTCATGCGCGAGCTCGGCAAGATTCCCGCGGCCGGTGACCGGGTCGAGGTCGCCGTACCCGACCGGACGAATCCGGACGAGCCGGGGGAGAACCTCGCGACATTGACCGTGGAGCGGATGGACGGCCTGCGCGTCGACCGGATCGAGCTGCGACTGGTGACGGGGGAGGAGTCGCATGGGTGACTTCAGCGGCGTCCTGCTCGCGGTCGTGCTGCTCGCGTTCAACGCCTTCTTCGTCGGCGCGGAGTTCGCGCTGCTGTCCGCGCGCCGCAGCCAGATCGAGCCGCGTGCGCAGGAGGGCTCCCGCTCGGCGCGTACGGCGCTGCGCGCGATGGAGCACGTGTCGTTGGTGATGGCAGGTGCCCAGCTCGGCATCACCGTGTGCTCGCTCGGCCTCGGTGCCGTCGGTGAGCCGGCCGTCGCGCACCTGCTCGAGCCCGTGTTCCATGCCATGCGCGTGCCGGAGGCCGCCCTGCACCCGGTGTCCTTCGTGGTGGCGATGTCGCTCGTCGTCTACCTGCACGTCGTGCTCGGCGAGATGGTGCCCAAGAACATCGCGCTGGCCGGTCCCGACCGCGCGGCGCTGGTGCTCAGTCCGCCGATGATGGTGATCGTGACACTGCTGCGACCCTTCATCAGCGTCCTCAACCTGACCGCCAACGGCATCCTGCGCCTCCTCGGCATCGAGCCGAAGGACGAGGTCAGCTCGAGCTACACCCGCGAGGAGGTCGCGGCCCTCGTGGAGGAGTCGCGCGGCGAGGGGATGATCGCTGCCGACGAGTACGACCGCCTCTCCGGTGCCCTCGGCTTCACCGAGAAGGTCGTCACGTCCGTGCTGATGCCGGTCGAGGGACTCTCCACCGTCCACACCGGCTCCACGCCGGCCGACGTCGAGGCGCTCTGTGCGGCCACCGGCTACAGCCGGTTCCCGGTCACCAGCGACGACGGCAGCCTGCAGGGCTACCTCCACATCAAGGACGTGCTCGAGAGCGACGAGGCCCGACGCCAGCGCCCGATCGAGGACAAGTGGGTGCGCCCGCTGGCCACCGTCGGGCCCGACGACGTCCTGCACGAGGCGCTCGAGAGCCTGCAGCGCCGGGGCGCCCACATGGCTCGCGTCGTCACCCGCGAGGGAGCCGTCCTCGGACTGGTCACGCTGGAGGACGTGCTCGAGGAGCTCGTCGGCGAGATCCGTGACGGCTCGCACCACGAGTGGGCCGGAAGCACGGGCGAGGCTGGATAGGGTGAGGTCGGCATCACACAAGCGACCACACCGAGCAGATCCGATGGCAGGCGATTCAGTGCAGGAGCAGACCGGACAGGCAACCGGGCAGTCTCGTGTATGGACGATCCCCAACATCATCAGCATGTTGCGACTGGCCGGGGTCCCGCTGTTCCTGTGGCTGGTGCTGGGTCCCGAGGCTGACGCGTGGGCCCTCGCCGTACTCATGATCTCCGGGGTCAGCGACTTCCTCGACGGCTACCTAGCGCGGCGCCTCGACCAGTTCTCCAACCTCGGGGAGATCCTCGACCCGGTGGCCGATCGGCTCTACATCCTGGCCGTCGTGATCGGGCTGGCGCTGCGCGACATCATCCCGTGGTGGGTCGCGATCATCCTGCCGCTGCGCGACCTGCTGCTCTGGGGGCTGGTGCCGATCCTGCGCACGCGCGGCTACAGCGCGCTGCCGGTGCACTTCCTCGGCAAGGCCGCCACCTTCAACCTGCTCTACGCCTTCCCGCTGCTGCTGCTGGGCGAGGGCACCGGTGTCCTCCCGACGATGGCCCAGGTCTTCGGCTGGGCGTTCGCCTTCTGGGGCATCGGCCTCTACTGGTGGGCGGGCGTCCTCTACGCCTGGCAGGTGCGCAAGCTGCTCCGTGACACCCCGAGACGGCCGACGCGGTCAGCGACGCAGCCCGGGAGCTGAGCATGGCCAACCGGATCGACCAGGACGCGCCACTCCCGCACCACGTCACCACGCCGCTGCTGGCGCTGATCACCGAGCGCTCCCTCGACGAGGACTACGCCCACGTCGCGGCCCAGCGCAGCGCCGACGGCGGCTCTGTCCCCCCGCGGTCGAGGCTGTGGAGTACGGCGGTGGCCGTGGCCGCCTTCGGAGCGCTGGCCACCATCGTGGCGGTGCAGACCTCGCGCGACGCCGACGTGCAGGAGCTCGGCCGCGCGGCCCTGATCCGGCAGATCGAGTCCGGACGAGCCGAGGTCGCGGGCCTGCAGAAGCAGATCCGCACGCTCGCCGACGACGGCATCGCACTCGACGACGCCAACGCGGCCCTGGCCCAGGAGGGGGACGAGCTCAGCACCCGACGCCAGCGGCTCGAGGTGCGCACCGGCTACGTCCCGGTCCGGGGCCCGGGCGTGCGGTTCAAGGTGGCCAGTGCGCCCGGCGCCGAGCCGAATGACGAGGTGCGCGACTCCGACCTCGCCCTGGTGGTCGACGGCCTCTTCACCGCGGGTGCCGAGGCCATCGCGATCAACGCCCAGCGGATCGTGGCGCTCGGTGGCATCCGCAACACCAGCCGGGCGATCCACGTCAACGGCCGGCCGCTGACCCCGCCCTACGTCATCGAGGCGATCGGCAACCCCGGGACCCTGCAGGCGCGCTTCCTCGAATCCAGTGCCGGATTGGAGTGGTTCAGCGTGGTGAGTACCTTCGGATTCTCCTCCGTGCCGCAGAATGTCGAAGACCTCCGGCTGCCGGCCGCCACCTTGCGGACGCTTCGGCAGGCGAAGTTGAACACGCTCACCGACGCACGCCTGGACGAGGAAGGAACCGTGCCGTGATCGCTGCCCTGGGACTCCTGCTCGGCATCCTCGCCGGGCTCGTCTTCGCACCCGACGTGCCGCTCGGCCTCGAGCCCTACCTCCCGATCGCGGTGGTGGCCGCCCTGGATGCCGTCTTCGGTGGCCTGCGTGCCTTCCTCGACGGCATCTTCGACGACAAGGTCTTCGTCGTCTCGTTCGTGAGCAACGTCGTGATCGCCGCGGCCATCGTCTTCCTCGGCGACAAGCTCGGCGTCGGCGGACAGCTGACGACCGGCGTCGTGGTCGTGCTCGGGATCCGGATCTTCTCCAACGCCGCGGCCATCCGCCGCCACCTGTTCCATGCCTGAGCAGAAGGAATCTCCGGAGACCGGCCGCGACCGGCTCCTGGCCACCCTGCGCACACCGTCGCGCGCCCAGGCCATCGTCGGGGTGCTGCTGGCGGTCCTCGGCTTCTCGGCCGTGGTCCAGGTCAACAACAACGAGCAGGACAACACCTATGCCGGCCTGCGTGAGGCCGACCTGATCGAGATCCTGGACGCGCTCACGGGCACCGCCGAGCGGGCCCGGCGCGAGGTCGACCGGCTCGAGGGCACCCGCGACCAGCTGCAGTCGGAGTCGACCAGCCGCCAGGCGGCGCTCACCGCCGCCCAGGAGCGGGTGACGACGCTCAACATCATCGCCGGCCTGGTGCCGGTCACCGGTCCCGGCATCCGGGTCCGGATCGAGGAGGAGACGGGCGCGGCCACCCTGGTCTCGCTCCTCGACCTCGTCCAGGAGCTGCGCACGGCCGACGCCGAGGCGATGGAGTTCAACGACACCCACCGCCTCGCCGCCCAGAGCTCGTTCGACACCGTCGTCGGCGGCATCGAGCTCGACGGCGAGCTCCTCGAACCGCCCTACGTCATCGACGTCATCGGCGACCCGCACGCGCTGAGCAGCGCGATGACCTTCGGCGACGGCCCCATCGAACAGCTGAACCGCGACGGTGCGAGCGTCCAGGTCACCGAGCTCGAGTCGCTCGACATCGAGAGCGTCCGTGATCCGGTGCGACCCGTGAATGCCGAACCCGACCCGGGCCAGTAGCCTGCCCCCAACCGACCCGAGGAGAAGGAGTCACCGTGTATCCCGAGGACCTGAAGTACACCAGTGAGCACGAGTGGGTGCGCAGCCCCGGCGACGCCGGGGGATCCGTTCGGGTCGGCATCACGCACTTCGCCCAGGACGCCCTCGGCGACATCGTCTACGTCTCGCTGCCCGAGGTCGGGGAGCAGGTCACGGGCGGTGAGACCTGCGGCGAGCTCGAGTCCACCAAGTCGGTGAGCGACGTCTACGCACCGCTCACCGGCGAGATCGTGGCCCGCAACGAGACCCTCGACGCCACTCCCGAGCTCGTGAACAACGATCCGTACGTTGCCGGCTGGCTGTTCGAGATCGTGCCGGCCGACGCAGGTGCGGTCGAGGCGCTGATGGACGCCGCGGCGTACCAGGCGGGCCTGGAAGGCTGATCCACTCACCGATCACGCCGACGTGCGACGCCGCGCACCGTGCGACTGATAGGTTCGAATCAGTAGTTGGAGTTGAGGTTTCGCGCCAGTCACCGGTCATCCGGTGCTGGCAACCGAGGAGGGTTTCATGCCGTTCTGCACCGCCTGTGGCAAGGGGAACACGGACGACGCGCGGTTCTGCTCGCAGTGCGGCACCCGTCTGGTGACCGGCGGTGCGGACGCGCCGGCCGGCCCCCCGAGCGGCGCCCCCGCTTCGGATTCCGCCGCCGGAGCGAGCGATGCCACCGCGACGATCACCTTCGGCGTGCCCACCCCGATGGACACCTCGGACCGCAAGCTCAGCCCGGTCGACGCGGCCGCCGTCGACGCCCTGCCTGATGGCCACGCGCTGCTGATCGTGCAGCGAGGCCCGAGTGCGGGCAGCCGGTTCCTGCTCGACGCCGACCTGACCGGCGCCGGACGGCACCCTGACAGCGAGATCTTCCTCGACGACGTGACGGTGTCGCGTCGCCACGCGGAGTTCCGCCGCGTGGGCAACGACTTCACCGTCAGCGACGTCGGCAGCCTCAACGGCACCTACGTCAATCGCGACCGCATCGACTCGGTGGAGCTCACCGATGGTGACGAGGTCCAGATCGGCAAGTACCGCCTCGTCTTCTTCACCAGCGCCGCAGGCTGATCCGTGGCAGAACCCGCTGCGTCTCGGACGCGGATGAACATCGGCCAGGTGCTCGACCACCTGCGCAGTGACTTTCCCGGCGTGACGATCTCCAAGATCCGCTTCCTCGAGGACCAGGGCCTGATCAAGCCCGAACGCACCCAGTCCGGCTACCGCAAGTTCTCCGGCGGCGACGTCGACCGCTTGCGCTACATCCTGCGCATGCAGCGAGATCACTACCTCCCGCACAAGGTGATCGGCGAGCACCTCGACGCGATCGACCGTGGCCTGGAGCCGCCAGCGATCGACGGCGTCGTGCCGACGGTGCCCAAGGTCGCACTGGCCCCTGACGGCCTGCCGTCAGCCGAGTCCTTCCGCGCGACCAGCGACGTCCGGCTCTCACGCCGTGAGCTGATCAAGATCGCCGAGATCTCCGAGGACCTGCTGGCCCAGCTCGAGCAGTTCGGTCTCATCTCCCCGCGACCGGGCACGGGGCACTACGACACCGATGCGTTGGTCGTCGCCAAGACCGCCCGTGAGCTGGCCGAGTTCGGGCTGGAGCCGCGTCACCTGCGAGCCTTCAAGACGGCCGCGGACCGCGAGGTCGGTCTCGTCGAGCAGGTCGTCGCCCCGCTGCAACGTGGCCGCGACGCCGCTGCGAAGGGTCGCATGGAGGAAGCTGTCAGCGAGATCGCTGCCCTGTCCGTGCGCCTGCACGCAACGCTGGTCAAGACCGGTCTGCGCCGCTCCTGACGGCCCGTCGGGCGCCTCACCTGGTCGGAGTAGGGTGAAGGAGTGCGCGAAGTAGACGTCATCGGAGTCCGGGTGGAGATGCCCTCCAACCAGCCCATCGTGCTGTTGCGCGAGACCGGGGGAGAGCGTTATCTGCCCATCTGGATCGGGGCAGTCGAGGCCACGGCCATCGCCTTCGCCCAGCAGGGTGTCACTCCGCCACGCCCGCTGACGCACGACCTGATGAAGAACGTGCTGGAGGCGACCGGCCAGCAGCTGAGCGAGGTGCGGATCACCGACGTCCGCGACGGGGTCTTCTACGCCGAGCTCGTGTTCGCCGGTGGCCAGGAGGTCAGCGCCCGTCCCTCGGACTCCATCGCGCTGGCGCTGCGGATGGGCACCCGGATCGTGTGCGCCGAGGGGGTGCTCGACGAGGCCGGTTTGGCCGTGCCCGCCGAGCAGGAGGACGAGGTCGAGGCGTTCCGCGAGTTCCTGGACCACGTCTCACCGGAGGACTTCGAGGCCCAGTGACAAGCCTCAACCTCACCCTCAGGTTGAGGTTGAGGGTTGCGACACGCCGAGAGCATGATTGACCGGGCCAGTTCCGCGGCCTACTTTGAAACGTCTCTGTTGTAACTCCACCCGTGTGGTTGCCCTTCCTCGCAGCCCCTTCCCCCGGAGTTACGCTCAACGGAGTAGGACCTGGAGGGTCGCTGTGGCTGTCAACGAGAACGACCAGGACACCCTGGCCGCTGCACACGCGGCCAAGGCGGCCGAGGCCGCGGAAGAGCAGGGTCTGCTCTTCACCGACGACGTCTCGACGCTGCCGAGCGACACCGGCTACCGCGGACCGACGGCCTGCAGCGCCGCCGGCATCACCTACCGCCAGCTCGACTACTGGGCGCGCACCGGACTGGTCGAGCCGACCGTCCGCGGGGCGACCGGCTCGGGCTCCCAGCGGCTCTACTCCTTCCGCGACATCTTGATCCTCAAGGTCGTCAAGCGCCTTCTCGACGCCGGCATCTCGCTGCAGCAGATCCGCACCGCCGTACAACACCTGCGCGAGCGCGGCACCGACGACCTGACGCGCGTGACGCTGATGAGCGACGGCGCCAGCGTCTACGAGTGCACCAGCAACGACGAGGTCATCGACCTTCTCCAGGGCGGCCAGGGCGTCTTCGGCATCGCCATCGGCGGTGTCTGGCGCGAGATCGAGGGCACCCTCGCCGAGCTGCCCAGCGAGCGCGCCGCCGAGGACGCCAGTGACGTCGCCGGTGACGAGCTCGCCGCACGTCGAGCCGCTCGCAAGATCGGCTGACGACACCACACACGCCATGTTGGGCCCGGAGCGGAAGGCTCCGGGCCCTTCGTGCGTCCCGGGCCGTCGATCCAGGCGCGGCACGGTAAGCTCGGCGTTGCTGACGATCCCGCGCGGGAGAGTCGACGGCGCGGCAACTCCTTCTTGGAGGCGGGGTCGCGTGCGTTGCGCCGAAGGGGCAATTCCTCCCCGGAACCTCTCAGGCACCCGAACTGCGCGTAGCAGGCAACTCTGAAGGACCCATCGGGGCCGACAGAGGGGGAGGCGCCTGCTGACCGCCAACCAGGGAGCCTCCATGACGGACCCGTCCGCCCCCCACTCGCCCTTCGTCGACCGCCACATCGGTCTGCGCCCCGATGACATCGAGAAGATGCTGGGAGCGCTGGGGCACGACTCGCTCGAGTCGCTGATGATGGCTGCCGTTCCCGGCGGCATCCGTGCCGCCGGTGACCTCGACCTGCCCGAGGCCGTCAGTGAGGAAGCCGTCGCCAAGGAGCTGCGACACCTCGCCGGTCTCAACCGTCCGGCCGAGGCGATGATCGGCCTGGGCTACCACGCGACGATCACCCCGCCGGTGATCCGCCGCAACGTGCTCGAGGACCCCAGCTGGTACACCGCCTACACGCCGTACCAGCCGGAGATCTCGCAGGGCCGGCTCGAGGCACTGATCAACTTCCAGACCGTGATCGGCGACCTGACCGGACTGCCGACGGCCAACTCGTCACTGCTGGACGAGGGCACCGCCGCCGCGGAGGCGATGACGCTCGTCCGTCGTGGGAACAAGTTGGCGGCCGGACCGTTCGTGGTCGACGCTGACTCGCTGCCGCAGACGATCGAGGTCATCCGCACCCGCGCCGCCGGCATGGGCATCGACGTCGTCGTGGCCGACCTCACCGACGGCCTGCCGGAGGGTCCGCTCAGTGGCCTCCTCGTGCAGTATCCCGGCGCAAGCGGCCGGATCCTCGACCCGCGCCCCCTGATCGACGCGGCGCACGGTCGCGACGCCCTGGTCGTGGTGGCCGCCGACCTGCTCGCCCTCACCCTGCTCGAGGCGCCCGGCGAGATGGGCGCCGACGTCGTCGTCGGTTCCTCGCAGCGCTTCGGGGTGCCGCTCTTCTACGGGGGACCGCACGCCGGCTTCATGTCCGTCAGCGCCGGTCTCGAGCGGCACCTGCCCGGACGCCTCGTCGGCGTCTCGATCGACGCGGAGGGCCGGCCGGCCTACCGCCTCGCGCTGCAGACCCGCGAGCAGCACATCCGCCGTGACAAGGCGACCTCCAACATCTGCACCGCCCAGGTGCTGCTCGCGGTCGTGGCGTCGATGTACGCCGTCTACCACGGTCCCGAGGGCCTGAAGGCGATCGCCCAGCGAGCCCACGACTACGCCGCCCGCATCGCCGCGGCGCTCGAGGCCGGGGGAGTGGAGCTGGTCAACGACACCTTCTTCGACACCCTCACCGCGCACGTGCCCGGTCGTGCTGCGGAGATCGTCGCGTCCGCACGCTCGTTCGGGCTGCACCTGCGCCTGGTCGACGCCGACCACGTCGGGCTGTCGACCTCGGAGACCACCACGCCGTCCACGGTGTCCGGCGTCCTGCGTGCGTTCGGAGTCACCGAGGAGGGGGCAGCCACTGACACCGCCATCCCGGCCTCGGTCGCGCGCCAGTCGGCGTACCTCACGCACGAGGTGTTCGACAGCCACCACAGCGAGACGCAGATGCTGCGCTACCTGCGCCGGCTCTCGGGGCGCGACTACGCGCTGGACCGTGGCATGATCCCGCTCGGCTCCTGCACGATGAAGCTCAACGCGACCACGGAGATGGAGCCGGTGAGCCTGCCCGGCTTCGCCGACCTGCACCCGTTCGCCCCGGCCGAGGACGCCGCCGGCTACCGCAAGCTGATCGACGAGCTCGAGGGCTGGCTGGCGGAGGTCACCGGCTATGACCGGGTCTCGATCCAGCCGAACGCCGGGTCACAGGGCGAGCTCGCCGGGCTGCTCGCGATCCGCGGCTTCCACCACGCCAACGGCGACACCGAGCGCACGGTCTGCCTGATCCCGTCGTCGGCGCACGGCACCAACGCCGCCTCCGCTGTGATGGCCGGGATGAAGGTCGTCGTGGTCAAGGCCGGCGAGGACGGCTCTGTCGACCTCGATGACCTCCAGGCCGCCTGCGAGAAGCACTCCGACACGCTCGCCGCGATCATGGTGACCTACCCGTCGACGCACGGTGCCTACGAGGACTCCATCACCGAGCTGTGCAAGATCGTGCACGGCCACGGCGGCCAGGTGTACGTCGACGGCGCCAACCTCAACGCGCTGCTCGGGTTCGCCAAGCCCGGCGAGTTCGGCGGCGACGTCTCGCACCTCAACCTGCACAAGACGTTCTGCATCCCGCACGGTGGCGGCGGCCCCGGCGTCGGGCCGGTCGCGGTGCGGGCGCACCTGGCGCCGTACCTCCCCTCGCACCCGATGCACCCCGAGCCCGAGAAGCGCGAGGGCATCGGCCCGATCAGCGCGGCGCCCTACGGCTCGGCCGGCATCCTGCCGATCTCGTGGGCCTACATCCGGCTGATGGGCGGCCCCGGCCTGACCCGCGCGACCGCAGTGGCAGTGCTGTCCGCCAACTACATCGCGCACCGGCTGGCCGACCACTTCCCGGTGCTCTACCGCGGCCACGGTGGACTCGTGGCGCACGAGTGCATCCTCGACGTGCGCGGCCTGACCAAGGACTCCGGCGTGAGCGTCGACGACGTCGCCAAGCGGCTCGTCGACTACGGCTTCCACGCGCCGACCATGTCGTTCCCGGTCGCCGGCACGCTGATGGTCGAGCCCACGGAGTCGGAGGACCTCGGCGAGATCGACCGCTTCTGCGACGCGATGATCGCCATCAAGGGCGAGATCGACCGGGTGCAGGCGGGGGAGTGGACCCCGGAGAGCTCGCCGCTGCGGCACGCACCCCACACCGCCCGCGCGCTCGTCGGCGAGTGGGACCGCGCCTACTCCCGCGAGGTCGCGGTGTTCCCCACCGGGATCGATCCGGACAAGTACTGGCCGCCGGTGGCGCGCATCGACCAGGCGTACGGCGATCGCAACCTGGTCTGCGCCTGCCCGCCGCCCGAGGCGTTCGCCGAATGAGCCCCGAACCGACGACCGTCACCGACCTGACCGCGCACCGGCTGCGCTGGCGCGTCGCCACGGCCCAGGCGGACGGGCTGGTGCCGTCGGTCGTCGCCGGCATCGTGCGGGACGGCGAGCTGGTGTGGTCCGACGGCGTCGGCGCCGTGCCCGGTCCGGTGACGGACACGCAGTACAAGATCGGCTCGATCACCAAGACGTTCACCGCGGTGCTGATCCTGCAACTGGTCGGCGAGGGGCTGCTGTCCCTCGATGCACCGGCCTCGTCCGTGCTGGGCGACGTCGGCTACGCCGACCGGTCCGTCCGGCAGCTCCTCGCGCACTCGGGTGGGCTGCAGGCAGAACCCGCCGGCGACTGGTGGGAGCGCTCCGAGGGCGGTTCGTTCGAGTCGCTCGCGGCTGCCAATGACGGGTCGAGCGCGGCGTACGCACCGGATCGGCAGTTCCACTACTCCAACCTCGGGTTCGGCCTGCTCGGCGAGATCGTCTCCCGACTGCGCGGCCAGACCTGGTGGGAGGCCACCTCCGACCGGATCCTGATTCCGCTCGGCATGCGCCGGACGTCCTACCAGGCGACCGGCGTGCACGCCGAGGGCTGGTCGGTGCACCCCTACGCCCAGACGCTGATCCCGGAGCCGCTGCCCGACACCGCAGCGATGGCGCCGGCCGGTCAGGTGTGGAGCACGCTCGCAGACCTCGCGACCTACTGCCGCTTCCTGCTCGAGGGGCACGACGACGTGCTGGGCGCCGACGCTCTGGCACTGGCGTTCACGCCACAGTCGGGGGAGGAGCACCCCGGACTGGCCTATGCGCACGGGCTGGGGTTCCAGATCTTCCGCGGCGGCTCGGGGACCCTCGTCGGCCACAGCGGCTCGATGCCCGGGTTCCACGCCATCTGCCTGGTCGACCGCAGGCGCCGTACGGGCGTCGTCGGCCTCGTCAACGGCACCACCGGGGTGCCGGTCGCGACCTTCGGAGCCGGACTCCTCGAGGAGCTCGAGCTCTGGGAGCCGTCGCTGCCCATGCCCTGGGTGCCCAACGAGTCGGTGCCGCCGGAGTTCGTCGACATCCTCGGGCTCTGGCACTGGGGTGCCAGGCCGGTCGTCTTCGCCTGCGAGGGCGGGGATCTCGTGGCTCGGAGCGGGGGCGTCGAGGCGTGGCGGTTCGGCGTCGTCGCGGGTCGCGTCGTCGGGACCCGTGGCTACCACTCGGGCGAGCCCCTCCACGTCGTACGCCGAAGCGACGGTGCGGTCTCGCACCTCGACGTCGGCACGTTCATCCTGACGCGTGAGCCCTACGAGGCCGGGACGCCCATTCCCGGCGGCGGCCCCGACCTGGAGTGACCGGGGACCTCGGTCACTGCTGGTGACGTCCTTCGGCTCTACTCCGAGGTCGTCTCCGGTCGCACGCTGGGAGCGAGGGGTTTGCCCGGCGAGCCGAGCGGGCGGGAGACCGCGGTGGTCGCGTGCCGATGTGGATCGGCCTCGGCCTGGCAGGCGTCTTCGTGCTGCTCAACGTGGTGCAGGGCCTGGTCGGCATCTTCGTCGACTGAGCATCCCTACTGGGCCTGGCTGACGCTCGACATGTTGAAGTCGGGGATCCGCAGCGCCGGCATGGCGGTCCGGGAGAAGTAGTCGTCGCCCCACTCGCGGCTGAAGCTCGGCACCGTCGCGCTCGCGTGCGAGAAGCGGTTGAGCAGGTCGATCGGGCTCTCGTTCCAGCGGAAGTTGTTGACGGCACCCACGATCTCGCCGCCCTCGACGAGGTAGACCCCGTCGCGTGTCAGGCCGGTGAGGAGCATCGTCTGCGGGTCGACCTCGCGGATGTACCACAGGCACGTGACGAGGAGGCCCCTCTCCATCCCGGCGACCAGATCCATCTCGCTGCCCTGACCGCCGTCGACCTCGAGCACCAGGTTGTCGATCATCGGGGTGACGGGCTGGCCGGTCATGGCGGCGGAGTGCCGGGTCTGGATCAGCGCGGCGAGCGTGCCGTCGGCGATCCAGTCGGTCCGGCCCAGCGGCAGGCCGTTGTCGAAGACCGACTCGGTGTTGTCCGAGGCGCCGGCGAGGTTGAACGAAGCGCATTCGAGTCCGGCGCGGGCAGGGTCGGACCACAGGTGGACCCCCTCCTTGACCATCCGCTCACCGATCTTGGTGCCGCCGCCGGGCCTGCTGTAGACGGACTCGCCTTCGTGCGCGACGCGCGCACCGGCACCCCAGTAGGCGTCGATCATCAGGTCGGCCACCGACGTCGGCGGCAGGATCGTGTCGTAGCGACCGGCGGGCAGCTCGATCTGACGCTCAGCCCAGGCAAGACGCTGCTTGACCCGCTCGGCCATCGTCGCGGCGTCCACGTCGGCGAAGTCGCGCGTCGCGCCACCGACCCAGGCGCTCCGCGAGAGGCCGAGGTCCTTGGCCGTGCAGGCGTAGTGCCCGGTCGGCTGCACGTGTCGGAGCCGGAGCCCGCGGGAGGAACCGAGATAGGTGGTCACTACCTCGTGGTTGACGAAGCCGTAGAGCAGGCGGTCCTCGGCCGTTGCCGCGCGGAACGCCTCACCGAGGGCGGGTGCGAAGGAGTCGTAGACGGTGATCCCGGTCCGCTCGGGAGCGCTGTCCCAGTCGGGGCTCGTGTGGTCGGCGACCAGGTCGGCCGCGTCCTCGGCCGCGGAGGCCGACCGCGCTGCGGCATCGGCGGCCTTGACCAGGGTCTCGACCTGTTCGGGCGTGCTCGCGCTGCCGGAGACAGAGCCGGTGGCGACGCCGTCGCCCTGGGCCACGAACGAGATCACTGTGACGTCCACGGAGACCATCACCCCGTTGGTGGTCAGGGTGTTGTTGGCCCAGCGCAGGTTGGCGCTGCTGCTGTCGGCCGCGATGGCGATGCAGTCGTCGGCGGTGGAGGTGGCGAGCGCGTGCTCGACCAGCTGCTGGGGAGTGTGCGCGGTCATCAGTGGCCTGCCTCGTCGGTCGTGTTGAGGATGCGGACGCCACGGAACAGCGCGGTCGGCGCCCCGTGGCTGACGGCGGCCACCTGGCCGGGCTGCGCCTTGCCGCAGTTGAATGCGCCGCCGAGCACCCAGGTGTCGGGTCCGCCCACGGCCTCCATGGAGTTCCAGAAGTCGGTGGTGGTCGCCTGGTAGGCGACATCACGGAGCTGGCCGTCCAGCTTGCCGTCGGTGATCTTGAAGAAGCGCTGGCCGGTGAACTGGAAGTTGAACCGCTGCATGTCGATCGACCACGACTTGTCGCCGACGATGTAGATCCCGCGCTCGACCTTGCCGATCAGCTCGTCGGTGCTGGGACCGTCCGGCGCCGCCTGCAGCGACACGTTGGCCATCCGCTGGATCGGGATGTGGCCCGGCGAGTCGGCGTACGCACAACCGTTGGAGCGACCCTCGTGCAGCTCGGGCTTCATGTGCCCCATCGAGCGGTCGAGCTGGTAGCCCACGAGCACGCCGTCCTTGACGATGTCCCACTCACGGGTCTGCACGCCCTCGTCGTCGAACCCGACGGTGGAGAGCCCGTGCTCGATCGTCCGGTCGCCGGTGACGTTCATGACCGGCGAGCCGTACTGCAGGTTGCCGAGCTTGTCGTAGGTCGCGAAGGACGTGCCGGCGTAGTTGGCCTCGTAGCCGAGCGCCCGGTCGAGCTCCGTGGCGTGGCCGATGGACTCGTGGATGGTCAGCCACAGGTTGGACGGGTGGATGACCAGGTCGTAGCTGCCCGGCTCGACGCTCGGCGCGACCAGCTTCTCGGCCAGCAGCTCGGGGACCTCCGCGAGCTCGGCGTCCCAGTCGTATCGGCCGTCGGTGAGGTACTCCCAGCCCCTGGCCACCGGGGGAGCGATGGACGACATCGAGTCGAAGATGCCGGTCTTGTCGTCGGACCCCATCGCCTCGAAGCCCGGCTGCATCCGCACGCGCTGCTGCGTGGTGCGGGTGCCTGCCAGATCGGCGTAGTACTTGTTCTCCTGGACCTGCTGGAGGTCGGCCGTCGCGTGCCCGACGCTGGCGTGCTGCCGCAGCCGGTTGGTCCACTCGGTGAGCACGGCCGCCTTCTCCGCGGTCGGCACCTCGAGCGGGTTGAGGTCGTAGGCCGAGACCCAGGTGACATCGTCGTAGACCGGCTCGGGCGCGAGCTGCACCGGCGTCGTGGTCATCTCGGCGGCCACCTCGGCGACCGCGATGGCGGTCTCGGCGATCCGGCGGGCCTCCTCGTCCGTGAGCACGACTCCGGAGGCGAAGCCCCAGGCGCCACGGTGGATGACGCGTACGGCGAAGCCGACGTCCTCCGCGTCGCTGGCCGTCTGCAGCACCCCGTCGCGGGCGGCGAGGTATTGGTAGCGGACGCGCTCGAAGCGGAAGTCGGCATGGGTGGCGCCGAGCTCGGCCGCTCTGGCCAGCGCGGCGTCACCGAGGGTCCGGTGGGGCAGCGCGGCGAAGGTCGGATCGATCATGAGTCGAACCTAACGCAGCCGTTAGGGTGACGCGCATGGGTTCTCCGGCGTGGCTCGGCATCGGTGCACAGCGATCGGGGACCACGTGGTTCACCGACCTGCTGACCCAGCACCCCCAGGTCGGGCTCGGGACGAACGGCAAGAAGGAACAGCACCTCCTGCACAAGGTGGGTGACGGGGTCGAGACGGCGTCGGCGTACCTCGACCTGTTCCCCGACGACGGGATCCGCCGCGGGGACTGGACTCCGCAGTACCTCCGGCACGCCTCTGCGCCGGCCACCGCAGCGCGTCTGCTCGGACCGGACGTGCCGGTGCTGGTGCTGCTGCGCGACCCGGTCGACCGGTTCGTCTCGGCCATGCGACTCGCGGCGACGCGGGCGAAATCGCCGTGGCCCTATCCGGTGCCGATGACGGTGCAGACCTTCAGCGGCTTATATGCCGACCAGCTCTCGATGTGGGCGCACCACGTCGGGAGGTCACGGATGACGGTGATGGTGTTCGAGGACGTGCGCAGCAGTCCCCAGGTCGCGGTCGACCAGGTGTGGTCGCGGCTCGGAGTGTCCTCCGTGGCGCTGCGGGACGTCGACCACCCCTCGGGTTCGAGCAGCCAGGCTTCGTGGACGCCGCCCGAGGGGCTGCTGGAGTCGCTCCAGGTGCTCTACCGGCCGCAGGTGCGGCGGCTGGTCGAGGACTGGGGACTCGACGTCTCGAGTTGGTCGACCCAGCCGTGACGTCCGCCCGGTAGTCCGGTGGCGAATGGTCGTTGACCCGCCCTCTGGACAGCCACTTGCCACTGGACTACCCACGGGGTCGCGGGCCATGGCGACCGATCCTCTGGCTAACCGGCACAGACGCTGACTCGAGAGCCGTCGCGGCCCTTGGTCACCCGCAGCTGGCTGGGGATCCGGGTCTGCATCTCGGCCACATGGCTGACGACGCCGACGACGCGCCCGCCGTCGCGCAGGCCGTCGAGGGTGTCCATCACGTCGTCGAGGGTGTCGGCATCGAGGGATCCGAACCCCTCGTCGACGAAGAGGGTGTCGAGGTCGGCACCTCCGGCCTCCTGCGTGATGACATCGGCCAGGCCCAGGGCCAGGGCCAGCGAGACCACGAAGGTCTCACCGCCGGACAGCGTCGCCGGGTCGCGCGCCTCGCCCGACCAGTCGTCGCGCACGAGCAGGCTCAGTCCGCCGCGGGTCTCGCCGGCCCCGCGCTTGCCGGTGTGCTCGAGGGAGTAGCGCTGGTCGCTCATGCGCGCCAGACGCTCGTTGGCCGCGGCCACGACCTGGGTCAGGCGGTGCGCCAGGACGTAGGCCGACAGGCGCATCTGCAAGGCGTTGTCGGGCGACTTGCCCTCGACGAAGTGGGCGAGCCCTGCCGTGACGTCGAGCTCCTCGCGGACCGGGCTCCAGGCTTCGAGGGCCCCAGTGATGTCCTGCATCAGCGCCGTGAGCCGGTCGCGTCGACGAACAGCCTCGTCATGGCGGGCGTGCGCGATGCGGGCATGGGTCTCGGCGAGCTCGAGCTCGGCGACCAGCTCGGGGATGTCGGGCCGGGGGAGTGCGGCGGCGGCACGGTGCTCGGCGTCCTGGGTGATGGCCCGTGCGGTGTGCAGGGCATCGTCGATGCGGGCGATCTCGGCGGCCAGGGAGTGGCGTTCGTCGTCGTCCAGGAGCGCCGCGCGAGCGGCCTCGACGGAGCCGAAACCCGCTCCGGAGGCCGCGTCGGCCAGGGCGCGCTGCGCCCTGGCCAGGTCGCGCTCGGTCATGGCCAGGTGCTCGTGCGCTGCACAGGCCTGGGCCAGTGCGTCGAGCTGGCGCTGGCGGAGCTTGCGCAGCTCGGCGACGGTCCGGCAGCCGCTGCCGTCGAGCAGCTCGTCGATGCGCGTGCGCAGCCGCTGGTGCTCGTTGGTGTGCAGCTCCAACCGGGCCTCGAGGTTGGTACGCCGCTGCCCCGCGGCGTCGCGGGCGGCCCGGAGCTCGTCTCCGGCGGCACGGAGTCGGGCCACGTCGTCGTCCAGGGAGTGGTGTCTCGAAGCCAGGGCGGCGGCCGCGTCATGGGCATCCTGGGCTCCGGCGAGCGCCTGCGCGGCCGTGACCCTGGTGTGTCCGTCGGCGACCGTCAGCAGGCGGGTGTGGAGTGCCTCCGCCTGCCTCAGCTGGTCACCGAGCACGACCAGCAGGCCCTCCACGTCATCGACCTCCCGGCGGGCTGCGCGTTCGGCGGCGGCGTCGGGACTGCCGACCGCGGCCACCGCGAGGCGGGGATGGTCGTGCGAGCCGCACACGGGACAGTCGGCACCGACGGCGAGGCCGAGGGCAATCTCGGCGGCCATGCCGTCGAGCCTGGCCTCGCGCACCTGGAGCCAGGCCTCCTTGAGCCGGGTCAGGAGCTCTCGGGCCGAGTCGTGCTCGCCGCGCAGGGCTGTGAGTGCCGCGGCGGCGTCGATCAGCTCGGTGGAGGCGAGGGCGCGTTCGCGGGCAGCGGAGAGGGCGGTCTCCAGGGCCGGGAGACGCAGCTGGGCGGAACGTGCCTCCGCCAACGCTTCCTCGGCCGCGTGCAGGCGCTCCGGTGCCTGTGCAAGCTCGGTCGCGTGGCGTTCCGCGGCCGCCGTGGCATCGGCGAGCATCTCGGTCACCTCGGCGCACAGCCGGGTGACCTCGTGCAGTCGCTCGGCATCGGGGTGTGCCGCCTCGGCCAGGTCGAGGGCCCGGCTGGCGGCGGCGAGCACGCCGGGCAGCTCGTCATGGGTCGGAACGGGTTGGCCGGGGGCCGCGATCCGCAACCAGTCGGCGGTGATGGAATCGGCCTGGCGACGCCGGTGCTCGACGAGGTCGGCGTCCTCGGCCATGGCCAGGTCGAGGTCGGCCAGCGTCGCGGCGCGCTCGGCCGCCTGCAAGCGCTCGCGGCGCCGGGCAAGCGCGGGCTCGTCGTGCTCGGCCAGCCGAGCGATGGCCGCGGCATGCACGGCCTGCCGGTCGGCGACGACGCGCTCGCGGGCGAGGGTGTCGGCCGAGGTGGTGACGAGTGCGTCGGCGTCGGAGCGCGCGACGGTGGCCCGCGCCACGTCGGTCCTGGCGGCGCTGAGGTGGCCGGTGACCCAGTCGGCGAGGCTTCCGTCCGCGGCGTCGAGGGCGAGGTCGCTGATGTCCCATGCGGCCGGGAGGGGTTGTCCGGCGCTCTCGCTGACCCGGCCGAGGAGCTGGGCAACGGTGCGGCCGTGATCGGCAGAGGTGCGCTGGAGCTCGAGCCGTCGATCTCGCAGCCACTGCTCGATCCGGTCGAAGCGTCCGGTCCGGAAGACCTGGCGCAGCAACGCATGCCGGTCCTCCGAGCGGGCCCGCAGGAACGCCTGGAAGCGGCCCTGCGGCAGCATCGCGACCTGGCAGAACTGGATCAGGGTGAGCCCCACCAGAGCGGTGATGAGATGCCCTGTCTCGTCGAGCCGGGTCGAGAGGGGCACCCAGGTGTCGTCGAGGCGCTCGCTGATGACCACGGAGGCCTGCTCGGTGGTCATGCCGGTGCCGCGCTTCTTGGGGCGCTCCCACTTCGGCGAGCGCTCGATCCGGAACCGCCGACCCGAGAGCGTCACCTCGAGCTGCACGCGGGGTGCCACGCCGTCTCCCGCCTGGTCGCAACGCAGTCGACCGGCCGTGCTGCGATCACCCGGGACGTCGCCGTACAACGCGAAGCAGACGGCGTCGAGCACGCTCGACTTGCCGGCGCCGGTCGGACCGCTCAACAGGAAGAGGCCGGAGTCGGACAAGGTGTCGAAGTCGACCTCGACGGTGTCGGCGAACGGGCCGAAGGCGGTGATGCCCAGGGAGTGCAGGCGCATCAGCCCTCACCCACCAGGACGTCGAGGTCGGTGTCGTCACAACAGGCGTCGCAGGCCTCGAGCAGCAGGTCGGACTCGACGCGGGTGGCAGGCACGCCGCGCAGCTCGGACACGAAGTCGAGGGCGATCTCGTGATCACGGCGACCGACGACGCTGGCGGTCGGGAGCGCGGCCGGCGCCGCGCCCGTGGGCGTGAACGAGAGCACGAGCGCGTGCTCGAACCGTCGCCGCAGCCGCTCCATGGCCTGGGCGGGGCGCAACGCATCGGTGAGGGTGACCTGCACCCAGTCGTGCTCGTGCCTGCCGAGATCGGGATCGGCGAGCAGCGTCTCGAGCTCGCCGGCGAGGCGGACGAGCCGGCGGGGGACCGGGGCCTCGATGAAGTGAGCGGCAGTGAGGCCCGTCGGCCCGAGGTCGACCAGCCAGCTGCCCTTGACCTGGTCGGCCTCGCCGAAGGAGTAGGCCAAGGGGGAGCCGCTGTAGCGGATGTGCTCCTCGAGGGTGTGCCGGCCGTGCAGGTGCCCGAGGGCGACGTAGTCGATGTCGTCGAAGATGCCGGTGGGGACGCGGCTCACGCCGCCGACGCTGATGTCGCGCTCGGACTCCGAGGGCTGGGCGCCCGCGACGAAGGCGTGCGCGAGGACGACCGAGCGCGTGTGCGGGCGGGTGTCGAGGTCGGCGCGCACCCGGCGCATCGCCTCCGTCAGCACGATCTCGTGGGACCGGCCGGGAAGTCCCCAGGGCTCGATCAGCGCGGTCGGGTCGAGGTAGGGCAGGCCGTGGAACGCGACTGGTCCGTGCGCGTCTTCGAGCAGCACCGGGGTGCCGACGGTCCGGGCGTCGGTCCGGATGAAGACACCGGCCGCGTCGATCAGCCGGCTGCCGAACCCGAGCCGCTGCGCGGAGTCGTGGTTGCCGCTGGTGATCACCACGGCGGCGCGCGACGCAGCGAGTCGCGCGAAGGTCTCGTCCGCCAGGCGCACCGCGTCGACATGGGGCAGGGCCCGGTCGTAGATGTCGCCGGCGACGACCACGACATCGACCTTCTCGGTCTCGACGACATCGAGCAGGTGGTCCATGAACACGCCCTGATGGCCCAGGAGCCCTTCACGGTGGAAGGATCTCCCCAGGTGCCAGTCAGAGGTGTGCAGGATCCGCATGGAACGAACCTAGATTCGACCACCGACAACGCCCGGGAGCCCACGCCGCGAGAGGGCTGTCAGGCGTACTGCACACACCGGTCCGGGCCAGTGAAACCGAAGAGCGTCAGGCCCGAGTCGGTCGCCAGTCGCACCGAGAGGCTGGTCGGCGCACCGACGGAGACCAGGCTGCCGATGCCACTGGCCACGGCCTTCTGCACCAGCTCGAATCCCGCGCGTCCGCTGACGACCAGGCACGCGGTGCCGCGCGGTTCGCCGGCGAGCACCCGGTGACCGATCACCTTGTCCACCGCGTTGTGGCGTCCGACGTCCTCCCGCACGACCAGCATCCGTCCGTCCTCGTCAGCCAGTGCGGCGGCGTGCACGCCGCCCGTCCTGTCGAACACGGCTTGCCCCTCACGCATCCTGGCCGGCAGCGCGCGGACGACGTCGGGGGTGGGGATCGCGCCCGGCCACGGCGGCGCCGACCGGACGTCGAGGACGGCGGCGACGCTGTCCTTGCCGCAGACGCCGCAGGCCGAGGAACCGGCCGACTGGGCTGCGTGCCGGTGCCCGATGTCGGTGGCCTCTGCCACGGTGATCGTCACCACGTTGAACTCCTGGTCGGGGTCCAGGTCAGCGTCGGTGCAGTAGGCCACCCGCACGATCCCGGAAGGAGGCACCAGTGACTCGTTCACCGCGAAGCCCGCCGCCAGCTCGAAGTCGTGACCCGGCGTCCGCATGGTCACCCAGATGCGCTGCGCAGGGGCGCCCGGTGCCGCCAGCCTGAGCTCCAGCGGCTCCTCGGTCGCGAGCCGGTCCTCGTGGGTGCGTTCGCCCGCGTCCGTGTGCTCGGTGACGCGGGTCCGCACCGAGGGTCCGGGTCGGCGTGCCAGGGTGCTCATGCCTTCGAGCGTACGGCGATGCGGCGGCGCAGCTCGTCGGCCATGATCCTCAGCTGCCGGCACAGGGAGGCGTCCAGGTTCTCGACGCGCGCCAGCGCCTCGGCGCGGTCCACCGTCTCGTCGTCCAGCGAGGTGAGCGGGAAGAACCAGCACGCGGCGTCGGCCAGCAGCCAGCCGCTGCGCCGGGACGCCGTGCCCGGCAGGTCGTCGAAGAACCGGTCGACGTACGCCTCGGTCAGGGACTCCTGACCCGGACGCCACATGCCCTGACCGGCCGCCTGCAGCTCATAGTTGGACACGTCGGCGACGCCGAGGAAGCGGTCCCAGGCCCACGCCTTGGCCTCGGGGGAGGGGAGTGAGGCGACGGCACGGGAGTGCTCGATCTGGGAGTCGGCCGAGGGGTCGCGGGCAAGCTGCTGGTCGAGCTCGGCTCGTTCAACGGCCCCGAGGGCGGCGAGACGCGCGAGCAACCGCCAGCGCAGCGACACGTCGAGCGTCACTCCCGCCGGGAGGTCGCCGCCCAGCCAGCGGGTGAGGTCGTCCGGGGTCGTGGAGGTCTCGACGGCGGCCTGGAACGCGGCGTGCTGCACGGTGCTGCCGGCCTCGGCGCCGCTCGCCCGTCCGACATAAGCGTCGTGGAGGGCGACCGTCGCGGCGACCGGATCGGCGCTGAGGGCTGCGACCTTGGTGATCAGCCACTCCGCGAGCAGCATCTTGCTCGGGTCGTTGGCGCGGGAGTTGAACGAGAAGGGCTCGTCGTTGGTCTCGTCCGGGATCGCGCGCACGGCCAGGGCGAGCACGTCGTCCGGCCCTGCGAGGCCGGTCTCGAACGAGCTGCGGACGTTGTTCCACACGGCTGCGCGCACGGTGTCGTCCGTGATGCGCGGCATCAGCGCGGGCAGGCGCGCCAGCGTGTCCGGATCCAGCTCGGCCACGAGCCAGGAGGTCTCGTCGACGTCGAGCACGACGGCCTCGTCGGGAGCGATGGCCACGTCGACGGCGTCCTCGGCGAGGCTCACCCGCTCGCGCCTCCACGCGCCGTCCGGTCCGATGGCGGCGACGCTGAAGGCGTGCCGCCGATCGACGGCGTCGGACGGGGCTCCGGAGTCCGGCGGCGTACGCCGCAGCACACCGCTCGCCCGGTCGAACCCGATCCGGTCGACCCCGCTCGTGCGCAACCAGCCCTGCGTCACGTCACTGAGGTCACCGGCGCCGGCGCGTTCCCAGCTCGCGAACAGGTCGTGCATGGTCGCGTTGGCGAACCGGTGGGTGGCGAAGTGGTCATTCACACCGGCGAAGAACACCTCGTCGCCGAGTCGGGTGTTGAGCTGCTTGAGGACGCTCGAGCCCTTGGCGTAGGAGATGCCGTCGAAGTCCTGCAGGGCGGCCACCGCGTCGGTGGCGCCGTTGCCGGCCACCGGATGCGTGGCCGGCCCGGCGTCGGCCAGCAGTCCCCACTGACGGCGCTGATACGCGTTGCGGACCCAGGCGTCGTCGAACTCGGTCACGTCGGCGATCACGCGGTTGCCCATGTATTCGGCGAAGGACTCGTTGAGCCACAGGTCGTCCCACCACTTCGGCGTGGTGAGGTTGCCGAACCACTGGTGGGCCAGCTCGTGCGCGATCGTCGAGGCCCGGAGGCAGTGCGCTCCGCGGGTGACCCGGGAGGTGAAGAGGTAGGGATCGCGCAGGGTGACGCAGCCCGGGTTCTCCATCGCGCCGGCGTTGAAGTCGGGCACGAACGCCTGGTGGTAGTCGCCGAAGGGATAGCGCTCGTCGAAGAGGCGGTGGAACTCGTCGAAGCTCTGCTTCGTGACGGTCAGGATCTCCTCGGCGTCCCGGTCGAGGGCAGCGGCGATGCTCTGCCGGGCGGTCAGTCCGAGCCGGATGCCGTCGTGCTCCGTGTGGACGGCATGCCAGGGGCCGGCGACCAGGGTGACGAAATAGGTCGACAGCGGCTGGGTCTCCTCGAACTCCCACAATCCGCGCTCGACCTGCTCACCGGGCGCGTTGCCGATGACTGTCCAGTCCGGCGGCACCCGCACGTGCAAGGTGTACGGCGCCTTGAGGTCGGGCTGGTCGAAGCAGGCGAAGATGCTGGGCGCGGCGTCCATGAAGGACATGCCGTAGACGTAGTGCCGACCGTCGGCCGGGTCGACGCTTCGGTGCAGTCCTTCGCCGTCGTTGCGAAAGCGCATCACCGCGTCGACGACGAGCTCGTTGGTGCCCGCCTCGGGTGCGAGGGCCAGCCGACCACGGTCCAGCGAGTCCGGATCCAGTGGCGTGCCGTTCAGCCGGACCTCGTTGATTCGCGCCGGCTTCACGTCGACGAAGGTCGGCGCACCGGTCGACTCGAAACGAACGGTGGTCCGCGATCCGAAGGTCGCCTCGTCGCCGGCGAGATCGAGCGCGACGTCGTAGGACCTGATGTCCAGGGTCGCGAACCGGTCGACGGCCTCGCGGTGCTGCAGGCTCAGATGGGTGGATCCAGTCACGCAAGCACCCTAGTCACGACATGTCTTGCGGGGTGGGGGAGATCACCCCGGAAATGGTCCGGTGCGGTGTTTCGACACCCGTAGAATGTAAGAGTCGCACAAGCGGCAATGTGCATTACATCTCTCACCCGGCCAGCACGGCCGAAAGGATCAGGAACACCATGAGCACGCAGCTGCACCTCGCCTACGGAATCGTCGAGGGACGGGCCTACTCCCACGAGGACAGGGCACTGCTGCGGACCGTGGAGCTGGCCCGCCGCGAGCAGCGTCGCGTAGCGCGCGCCGCCCGCCGCAGCGCCCGCTGATCCTCCCGGCGCGGGCGCCTATGCTCGCCGCATGAATGAACACCTCCGCACCGTCGAGCTGACCAAGATCGGCACCGCCCGCTTCAAGGCCACCAACGCCCGCGGCGGCGAGACCTTCATGGGCGTCGGGGGAGAGGACCCCGACTTCACGCCGGTCGAGATGCTCCTGGCGGCCATCGCGGGGTGCAGCGCGCTCGATGTCGAGGCCATCACCAAGAAGCGCTCCGAGAGCACGGGTTTCGACGTGTCGGTCCAGGGCACCAAGGTGCGCGACGACGACGGCAACCACCTGGACGGCCTGCGGGTCACCTTCGACGTGACCTTCCCCGAGGGTCCCGAGGGCGACGCGGCGCGAGAGTTCCTGCCGCGTGCCATCGCGATGTCGCGCGATCGCCTGTGCACGGTCAGTCGCACCGTCCAGCTCGGCGCGGACGTCGTCTACGACGGCACCGAAGACTGACGCAGGTGTCGGTTCCCAGACCGACGCGTGGCTGGACCACGGCCCGGATGCCGCGCCAGGACGGGCGGACCTTCGTGGTCACCGGCGCCTCGAGCGGCATCGGCCTCGCCACCGCCAAGGCGCTGGCCGTGGCCGGGGCGCGAGTCGTGGTCGCCGTACGCAATCCGGAGAAGGGGCGTGCGGTCCTCGCCGCAGCACCGGGTGACTTCGTCGTACGCCGCCTCGATGTCGCCGACCTGTCGTCGGTGCGCGCCTTCGCGGACGAGACGCCGACGCTGGACGTGCTGGTCAACAACGCCGGCGTCATGTCGTTGCCGGAGTCGCGGACGGTGGACGGCTTCGAGACCCAGCTCGCGACCAACCACCTGGGCCACTTCGCCCTCACCAACCTGCTGCTGCCCAGGGTGACCGACCGGGTGGTGGTGATCGGCTCCGCCGCCCATCGCAGCGGGGTGCTCGACGTCGATGACCTGTTCTTCGAGCGACGGCCCTACAAGCCGTACGCCGCCTACGCCGCCTCGAAGCTCGCCAACGTCAGCTTCCTCGGTGAGCTGCACCGCCGGCTCACGGCCGCCGGGTCGACGGTGCGGGCCGTCGGCGCCCACCCCGGCTACACCTCGACCGGCATCCAGGTCGGCACCGGGAGTGCCACCTTCAACCGCATCGGTGCCCTGGGCAACCGCCTGGTCGGGATGCCGGTGGAACGAGGCGCCCTGCCGACGCTGTTCGCGGCCACCATGGACGTCCCCGGCGACACCTACGTCGGTCCGCACGGGTGGCGGGAGCTGTGGGGCCCGCCGGTCCCGGTCGGTCGCTCCGAAATGGCCAGCGACCCCGACCTTGCCGCACGTTTGTGGGCGAAGTCGGAGTCGCTGACCGGTGTCAGCTGGGCTCTCTAGCCATCAGCCGATCGTGACGGCGGTGATGTCGATCGGGCCGGCGTTCGGCACGCCGCCGCCCGCGGGGTGCGAACCGTCGTCGCCCTGCTCGGCGGCATCGGTCAGCAGCTTGAGGCCGGCCGGGTCGACGGTGCCGAAGACGTTGTAGTCGGGCGTGAGGCCGGGGGAGTCGTTGAAGACCATGAAGAACTGCGAGCCGTTGGTGTCCGGACCGGCGTTGGCCATCGCGAGGGTGCCGGCGTTGTAGGTCTCCTCGCCGGTCAGCTCGTCGGCGAAGCTGTAGCCCGGACCACCCGAGCCGGTGCCGGTCGGGTCGCCGCACTGGAGGATCCCGAACGAGGCCGACGTCGCCATCCGCGGGCACGGGGAGTCGTCGAAGAAGCCCTGCTCGGCGAGCGCGACGAACGAGTTGACCGTGCACGGGGTGGCGTCGGCGTCCAGCGTCGCCGGGATGTCGCCGAGGGTCGTCTCGAAGACCACCTTCACCTCGCCGGAGACCGTCGCCTCGCTCGGCGGGAGGTCGACCTCCTTGGCGGCCGGGCCGCCTTCGACGTACTCACAGGAGATCGCGTCCTCGTTGGTGGACGGGTCGGTGGCTGTGTCCTCGCCGTCCCCTTCATTGCCGCACGCGGCGAGGGACAGGCAGGCCAGGGTCGCCGAGACGGCGACGAGTCGCTTCAACATGCGCACGATGGTAGGCGAGTGCTCCGTGCCCCTCGACGAGGCATGATTCGTCCATGCCCTACCGCCCCGCCCACGACGCGGTCGACGACCCCGAGGTGCTGCTCGAGTTCATCGCGCGGCACCCTCTGGCGACCCTGGTCACGCACGACGGCACGGCGCCCGACGCCGACCTGATCCCGTTGCTCGCACACCGGGGCAGCGACGGACTCGACCTGATCGGCCACGTCGCGCGCGCCAACCCGCTCTGGGAGCGACCGCAGGTCGGGCCGGTTCTGGCCGTCTTCGGCCCGGTCGATCACTACGTCTCGCCGACCTGGTATCCCAGCAAGGCCGAGACCCACCGCACGGTCCCGACGTGGAACTACCTCATCGTGCACGCCCGCGGTGAGCTGGAGATCCACGACGACCGGGCCTGGACACGCGCCGCAGTCGCCCGGCTGACCAACGCGATGGAGTCCGGGCGCGACACACCGTGGCGCGTGGGGATGGCTCCCAAGGAGTACGTCGACGAGCAGCTCGGCCACATCGTCGGGATCAGCATCCGGATCACGTCCCTGGTGGGGAAGTTCAAGGTGTCGGGCGCCCGGTCCGAGGACGACCGCGTCGGAGCAGCCGATGGCATCGAGGGCGACGGCGGGCCGCCGGAGCTCGTGCAGGCCATGCGCCTACGATTGCGCCCGTGAATCAACCCGCGAGCAAACCGGGGGACCGGCTTCCGCTGCTCATCACCATCGGCGTGTTCCTGGTGATGCTGGCATGTCTGCCCCTGATGTTGATGCTGGACGGCAACATCGACGAGGACCGGCCGATGTACGAGGACCTCTTCCGCATGCAGACCTACGAGGCCGCCCATGTGGCCAACGTCGGGAAGCCCGTTGAGATCACGGTGTCCGACGGCGAGAAGGTCAAGGTCGGGGGCAAGACGTTCCAGGCCTCCCCGGGCGTGACCATCGTCGTGAACGCCGTCGACAAGAACTCGTTCTGTGTCACGGCCAGCAACGAGCTGGGCGAGAAGGCCGAGCGCTGCAGCGAATAGTTACCCTTGCGGGTACGTAACAACCTTGGTACATTCGCGCCATGGATGCAGTTCTGCAGGCGCTGGCGGACGGGAGCCGGCGCACGATGCTCGAGATCCTGCGCGACCACCCCGCCACGGCGGGCGAGCTCGCGCAGGCGTTGCCGATCGCTCGCCCTGGCGTCTCGAGGCACCTGCGCGTCCTGCGTGAGGCGGGGCTCGTCGACGTACGACAGGACGCACAGCGCCGGATCTACAGCCTGCGAATGGCGCCGCTCCAGGACGTCGACGACTGGCTGGGGGACTACCGCGCGCTGTGGCAGAACCGGCTGGACGCGCTGCACACCGAGGTGGCACGCGGGAAGAAGGAGCGGAAATGAAGCTGATCGCGACACTGCGAGCACTCGACGAGACGCGCGGAGCGGTGCGCATCGAGGATGTCTACGACACCGGCATCGACGATCTGTGGGAGGCCTGCACCCAGCCCGAGCGACTGGCGCGCTGGATTGCGGAGGTCTCCGGTGACCTGCGAATCGGCGGCGAGTTCGACGCCGCGTTCACCAGTGGCTGGGAGGGCTCCGGCCGTGTCGACGCTTGTGAGCCGCCTCGTCGGTTGGTGGTGTCGACCTGGGAGACGGGCTCGACCGACGTCGGCGTCATCGAAGTGACGCTGACCCCGGACGGAGGAAAGACGATCCTGGTCATCGAGGACCGCGGGGTGCCGGTCGCGCAGATCGCGGAGCACGGCGCCGGCTGGCAGGTGCACGCCGAGGACCTCGCCGCCCATGTGGCCGGGGGAGAGCGGTGCGACATGAAGACGCGGTGGAACGCGCTGATCGCGCCGTACCGCGAGGCTCCGGTCGGCTGACGAATCGTAGGCTGAGGCACGCACACGTATCTCGACCGGAGGGCCTCACGAGTGACCACCGACTACGACACCTTCGCCGAAGCTTATTCGCGACAGAACGAGTCCAGCCTGCTCAACGCCTACTACGAGCGACCCGCGATGGTCAGCCTGGCCGGCGACGTCGAGGGTCACCGCGTGCTGGACGCCGGCTGCGGCTCAGGTCCGCTGACCGCGACACTGCGCGACAGGGGAGCCCTCGTGACCGGCTTCGACCTGAGCGCGGCGATGATCGATCTGGCCCGGCAGCGGCTGGGAGCCGACGCGGACGTGCACGTCGCCGACCTCGGTGCACCACTTCCGTTCGACGACGCGGCCTTCGATGACGTCGTCGGCTCCCTGTGCCTGCACTACCTCGAGGACTGGGCGGCACCGCTTGCGGAGCTGCGTCGCGTGCTGCGGCCCGGCGGACGACTCATTCTCTCGGTGCCTCATCCCAGCGCCTACCTCGTCAACTACCCGGACCGCGACTACTTCGCCGTCACGCAGTACTCCGAGACGTTCACGTTCGCGGGACAAGAAGGGACGCTGACCTACTGGCACCGGCCGCTGCACGCCATGACAGATGCGTTCACCGATGCCGGCTTCCAGATCTGCAAGGTCAGCGAGCCGCCGTACGCCGTCGACACGCCCCGCGAGCTGCTCCCGCCCGCCCTGGGTGATCGGAGCGCCTTCGTGTGCTTCCTCTTCTTCACCCTGGAAGCACCGTGACAGGTCCGAGGACATCCGCTGATTGACATAATGTCAGTTATCGGCGGTTCTTACGGGTGGCAGACAGGCCCCGTCCCGGACCGCTCCTGAGTTCTCTCAGGCAGGATGCATCGCGTGACTGATCTGTTGTTGCGTGCTTGGGAACCCATGCCGTTGGACGACGTGTCCTTGCTTCTACGAGACGTTGGCTGCCCGTGGTGGGTAGCCGGCCGCCTGATAGCGCTCCAGGATCTCGGTGCGCGTCTCGTTCTGGGTCGCCCACATGTCCTCGCCGCGCTCGGTGGAGTCCCATGCGGGAAGGTGCCCGGGGAACGGCAGGTCAAAGACCTCGCCGAAGTAGCGCGCCTCCCAGACCGCCGAGTGCTTGACCAGTCCGAGCAGGTTGGTGCCGGTGGCGGTCAGCGGGCGCCGTACGTCGAATTCCGACAGTCCGTCGAGCTTGGAGACGAGCGTCCGGCGGATCGAGATCAGGTCGTCGTGGAGGTAGTCCTTGGCGAAGGTGTCGATCATGGGATCCGACAGTGCCACACGCGCGATGTGCGCCCTTCCACTCTCAACGTATAGCGCAGGTGGGGGCTTGCGGCAAGGCCCCGATGATGCCGCAGACTGCACGCCGTGACGCTGCTGAACACCGATCCCTTCGCCCTGCCCGACACTCTCGCCGCCAAGACCGACCCCACCCTCATCGACGCCGACCGTGCGCACTTCGCCGCCATCGAGCAGAGCCTCGAGCTCACCATCGCCGATCTCCAGGACCGTCTCGACACCGCGCTCAAGGCGCCGGGTGGCATCGATCAAGGAGCCATGGACCGTGACGAGGAGATCTATCGCCTCGGCGTACGGCTGCGCGCGCTGCGCCGCTACTCGCTCGACCTGTGCCTCGGGCGGGTCGTCGGAGCCAACGGCGAGACGCTCTACCTCGGCCGTCTCGGCCTCACCGACCGGGCGGGCGCGCGGCTGCTGATCGACTGGCGCTCCCCTGCCGCCGAGCCGTTCTTCGGCGCCACGCACGCCAACCCGATGGGCCTGGCAAGTCGTCGGCGCTACCGCTGGACGCTGGGCCGGATCAGCGACTACTGGGACGAGGTGTTCACCCCGGAGGGCCTCGAGGGGCACGCCGCCCTGGACGACCAGTCGGCCTTCATCGCCACCCTGGGCAGCAGCCGCTCCCCGCAGATGCGCGATGTCCTCGGCACCATCCAGGCCGACCAGGACGCGATCGTCCGCGCCGGGTCGCGCGGCGCGCTCGTGGTCGACGGCGGGCCCGGCACCGGCAAGACCGTGGTCGCCCTGCACCGCACGGCCTACCTGCTCTACTCCGATCCCCGCCTCGGCGATCGCCGTGGTGGCGTGCTCTTCGTCGGCCCCCACCAGCCCTATCTCAACTACGTCGGCGACGTCCTGCCCAGCCTCGGCGAGGAAGGCGTGCAGACCTGCACGCTCCTCGACCTCCAGCCCGAAGGAGCGACTGCCGGGCCCGAGCCGGACCCCGACGTCGCTCGCCTGAAGTCGTCCGCCGACATGGTCCGGGCGATCGAGCCCGCCGTCCGGATGTACGAGGAGCCGCCCACCGAAGGCATGGAGGTCGAGACCCACTGGGCCGATGTCTGGCTCAGCACCAGCGACTGGGTCGAGGCCTTCGAGACGCCCGCGCCCGGCACGCCGCACAACGAGGCGCGCGACGAGATCTGGGAGACGCTGCTGACGATCCTGATGGACAAGCACGAGGCCGATGACGACGTCTCCCCCGATCTTGTACGGCGATCGCTGACCCAGAACCCAGAGCTGGTCACCGCCTTCGACAAGGCCTGGCCGATCATCGACGCCACGGACCTCGTCGGCGACCTGTGGGAGGTCCCGGCCTATCTGCGCATGTGCGCGCCCTGGCTCGGCCCCAGCGAGGTGCGCATCCTCCGGCGCGCCGATGCCCGGGCATGGACGCTGTCCGACCTGCCCCTGCTCGACGCCGCCCGCCAACGCCTCGGCGACCCCGAGGCCTCACGTCGCCGGCGACGCCACGAAGCCGCCGTGGCCGCGGAGCGGGCCCAGATGGACCGCGTCATCGACGAGATCCTCCAGCAGGACGACGAGGAGGGGCTGATGGCGCAGCTCAAGCAGGGCGGCATCCGCGACGCACTCGTCGACGAGGGCGCGCTCCCCCGGGCTCAGCGCGACCTGCTCGCCGGCCCGTTCGCCCACGTCGTCGTCGACGAGGCGCAGGAGCTGACCGACGCCGACTGGCAGATGCTGCTCCAGCGCTGCCCGTCACGGAGCTTCACCATCGTCGGCGACCGTGCACAGGCCCGGCACGGATTCACCGAGACATGGGAGGAGCGCCTCCAGCGCGTCGGGCTCGGCCAGGTCCAGCTCGCGTCGCTGGCCATCAACTACCGCACGCCGCAGGAGGTGATGGCGGCCGCTGAGCCGGTCATCCGCGCCGTACTCCCCGATGCCAACGTGCCCACGTCGATCCGTAGCAACGGCATCCCGGTACGCCACGGTTCCACGTCCGAGCTGGCCTCGATCCTGGACGACTGGCTGACCGGCCACGCCGAGGGCATCGCGTGCGTCATCGGCGATCCGGCGTTCGAGGCGACCGATCGGGTCAGGTCCCTCTCCCCCGAGCACGTCAAGGGACTCGAGTTCGACCTGGTCGTGCTCATCGACCCCGACACGTTCGGCACCGGCATCGAAGGAGCGGTCGACCGGTACGTCGCCATGACCCGCGCCACGCAGCAACTGGTCATTCTGACGACTCAGTAGAAGAAGATTTCCCAACTCCGCACATCCGGGCCTCCGCACTGTCACGCTCTGGTCTAGTCCGGAGGGTGGAGATGACGGCCATGCGTGCTTGGACCCAAGCTGGAGCGACGCTGATTGTCAGCCTCGGCTACCTCGTCCTGCTGCAGACCCCTGGGTTGAGCAACTTTGCCGTCGACTTCATCAGCAACGTCGGACAGGTTCTCGGCGCCGGGTTCGCCGCGGTGAGCTGCGCCCTGGCCGCCCGGCGAAACACCGGGCGTCACCGGTCGGCCTGGGCCTGGCTCGCGGCCGGCATGGGTTCCTGGTGCCTGGGGCAGTGCGTGTGGACGGCGTACGAGCTGCTCGGCCGCTCCGTGCCCTTCCCGTCCCTGGCTGACGTGGGCTTCCTCGGGTTCCCGCTCGCTGCCGGGTTCGGCCTGCTGCTGTGGCTGGGCACCCAGGGCAACCAGCTCGTCGCGCGCAGTCGCGACGTGATCGCAGGCGGGATCATCGCCCTCTCGCTGCTGGTGCTGTCATGGGCGACCGCGCTCGGAGCCGTCGTCGAGGGCGGGTCAGGTGAGGGCGCGTTCGCTCTGGTGCTGTCGCTGGCCTACCCGATCGGTGACCTGATCATGGCCACCCTGGTGCTGATCACTCTCACCCGCGGCGCCGTCGGCGAGCGCGCCTCACTGATCATCCTCGCGCTCGGCCTCACGGTGTTTGCCGTGGGCGACAGCGCGTTCGTCTACCTCGCCAGCACCTCGAGCTTCTCCTCCACGGACCTGGTCAGCAACGGCGGCTGGTTCGCCGGCTTCCTGCTGATGGGTGCGGCCGGCCTGTCCGCGCGCCACGAGGTCGACTGGGTGGAGGCCTCCGTCGAAGCGACCGTGGCGCGGCCCTCGATCCTGCAGATCGCGCTGACGTACCTACCGTTGGTCGTCGCCGGGGCCGTCGTCGTCTCTGCCCTCCTGCGCGCCGGCGCACCACGCGTCGAGCTGCTGCTGGGGGTGGCCCTCGTGGGGATGGTGCTGACCCACCAGT
>JBDSPC010000251.1:0-12608 GCA_039914485.1 Nocardioides sp. | reverse complement strand
GTCGTCCAGGGCGCCGGCGGTGGCGACGTCCGTACATTGGCGCTGGACGTCCGCGGCCGACTGCCGGTCGACCGTCCCGGAGCCGTGCTGATCATCGGTGTTGCCGACGGCAAGCCGTCCATGGTCGCCGCGGTCAACGACGCCGGTCAGTCGGCGGGGGTGTCAGCCAACGACCTGGTGCGTGCAGCTGCCGCGATCCTCGACGGCAAGGGCGGCGGCAAGGCCGACGTGGCCCAGGGTGGCGGCACCGACACCGGCCGTCTGGACGAGGCGCTGAGCGCCGTGCTGACCGAGGTCGCCCGGGAGACCGGCGCCTGATGCGCAGCGGAACCCGCCTCGGCCTGGACCCGGGAGACGCCCGCATCGGCGTCGCCCGCAGCGACCCGACGGGATTCCTGGCGACGCCGGTCGAGACCGTGCGCCGAGGACGCGGCGACGTGTCCCGGTTGAAGCGACTGGTGGCCGAGACCGAGGCCGTCGAGGTCGTGGTCGGGCTGCCGAAATCACTCTCCGGTGGCGAGGGACCGTCCGCGGCCAAGGTGCGCGAGTTCGCCGCCCAACTGGCGCGGCAGATTGATCCGGTGCCCGTCAGGCTGTGTGATGAACGCCTGACCACGGTGTCGGCGGAGTCGATGCTGCGCGCACGTGGTCGCAAGGGACAGGATCGGAGGTCTGTGGTCGACATGGCTGCCGCCGTACTCATCCTGCAGAACGCATTGGACACAGAACGCGCGAGCGGCAACGCGCCCGGAGAGATCGTCGAGGTCGGCAGTGAGTGACGAGACCCCCATCGAGGACGACAGCTACTACGAGGGCGGCGCCCGGCGCGCCAAGAAGAAGCGCGGGTTCTCCGGCTGCCTCGCGGTGATCGTGGCGCTCGCCGTGCTGATCGGCGGCTTCTACTTCGTCGTGACCAAGGGCGTCGATTGGGTCGGCGACCAGTTCTCCAGCGCCGAGGACTACCCCGGCCCCGGCACCGGCCAGGTCACCTTCGAGGTCGACGAGGGCGACGCGACCGCCGAGATCGGCCGCAACCTCAAGGCCGAGGGCGTGGTCGCCTCCGTCCAGTCCTTCCTCGACGCGGCAGCCGCCGATGCCGATTCCACCGGGATCCAGGTCGGCTTCTACTCGATGAAGAAGGAGATGTCGGCCGAAGGCGCCCTCGAGGTGCTGCTCGACCCGGCCAACCAGGTCAAGACCACCGTCACCGTTCCCGAGGGGCTGCGGGTCGAGGACGTGATGATCCTGATGTCCGAGAACACCGAATGGGGTCTCGCGAAGTGGAACGCCGCGCTCAAGGACGATGCCGCGCTCGGTCTCCCGGACTACGCCGAGGGCAACCCTGAGGGCTACCTCTTCCCGGCGACCTACGAGATCGGGCCCAAGGACAAGCCGAAGGACGTCCTGGCCGCCATGGTCGCGCGCTGGCAACAGGCTGCCGACGAGGCCGGTCTCGAGGAGGCCGCCGCCGCGCAGGGCAAGACGCCGGCCGAGCTGATGATCATCGCCTCGCTCGTCGAGGCCGAGGGCCGCGGCGACGACATGCCCAAGATCGCCCGGGTCATCTACAACCGGCTCGACGGTCCCGGCGACAAGGCCGGCACCAACGGTCTGCTGCAGATCGACGCCTCGGTCAACTACGGCCTCGACCAGGAGCTCGGGGTCGCGCTGACCACCGAGCAGCTGGAGGAGGACACGCCCTACAACACCTACACGCGGGCCGGCCTGCCGCCGACGCCGATCGAGGCCCCGGGTGACGCGGCCATGGCCGCCGCGGCCAACCCGGAGGACGGCGACTGGTACTACTACGTCACCGTCGACCTGGCGACGGGCGAGACCAAGTTCGCCGAGACCTACGACGAGTTCCTGGACTACAAGGACGAGTTCACGCAGTACTGCACCACGTCCGACGCCTGCTGATGGGGCGCCGCTGTGGAGTGCTCGGTGACCCGATCGAGCACTCCCTGTCGCCCGTGCTGCACACGGCCGGCTACGCCGCGCTCGGCCTCGACTGGTCGTACGCCGCACACCGGGTCGCCTCCGGTGGGTTGACGGACTTCCTGGCGAGCCTGGACGGCGAGTGGCGAGGCCTGTCACTCACCATGCCGCTCAAGCTCGAGGCGGTGCCGCTGGTCGACGAGCTCACCGAGCGGGCTCGACTGGCGGGCGCGGCCAACACGATCGTGTTCGATCAGGGTCGGCTCAAGGGTGACAACACCGACATCCCGGGCGCGATCGCGGCCATCCGCGAGCGCACGTCCGCACCGCTGGCCACCGCGGTGATCATCGGTGGGGGAGCGACCGCGACGTCGATCGGGCTCGCGCTCGCCGACCTCGGGGTCCGAGACATCGAGATCGTGGTGCGGTCCCCGGAGCGAGGGGCCGAGACCTGCGAGACAGTGCACGGTCATCCCGGGCACCCTGACGTCACCGTCAGCAGGCTCGACGAGGTGACGGCCTTCGACGTCGACCTGGTCGCCTCGACCATCCCCGCGGACGCGCAGGACGCTCACCTGGTGCGCGCGTGCGTCGCCGTACCCACCATCTTCGAGATCGTCTACCACCCCTGGCCGACTCCGCTCGCGGCGTCGATCGGCGACCGGGTGCTGGTCAGCGGCTTCGACCTGCTGCTGCACCAGGCGGCGGTCCAGTTCGAGCTCTTCACCGGCGAGGTCGCGCCGCTCGACGCGATGCGCGCCGCGGGCGAGCAGGCGCTGGCCGCCAGTAGCGGGTCATGAGCGTCGTGGGCGCGATCCTCGCTGCCGCCCTGTGCGGGGCCCTCGGGATCCTCGTGCCCCGGCTGATCGCGTCCGTGCCCGAGCCGGCCGAGCCCGCGGACGACAAGGAGCCCTACGCCGACATCGCCGCACGGCCCGGCCTGGTGTGGAAGTCCGCGCTGGCCTGCGCGGTCATCGGGGCGCTCATCGGTGCCGCGGTCGGTCTCGAGTGGTCGCTGCTCTTCCTGGTCCCGCTCGTGCCCGTGGGCGCTGCCCTCGCGCTCATCGACTGGCGCACCCGCCTGCTGCCGACGCGCATCATCGCGCCGACGTACATCGTGCTGGTCCCGCTCGTCGTGATCGCCGCGCTCGCGAGCGGTGAGCCCGTGCTCCTGGTCCGCGCGGGCATCGGCTGGGCGCTGATGGGCGGGCTCTACGTCCTGCTGTGGCTCATCCACCCCGCCGGGATGGGGTACGGCGACGTGCGGCTCAGCGGCATCCTCGGCATCGCCCTCGGCTACCTCGGCGTGGGCCAGCTAGCCCTCGGCGCCTGGTCCGCCTTCCTGCTCGGCGGGCTCGGCGGCGTCGTGCTCGTCGCCTTCAAGGTGATCGACCGCAAGCACAACCCCTTCGGGCCGTGGATGCTGATCGGCGCCCTGCTGGGCATCGTCGCCGGCCCGGCCTTCACGCTGTGGATGTGGGGCGATCTCGCCTCCTGACGGCGGCGCCAGCACGTGAGTCACCGCGTGAAAGACTGCGCGCATGCTGCGTTGGCTCACTGCGGGCGAGTCCCACGGCCCCTCCCTGGTCGCCATTCTCGAGGGAATGCCCGCCCACGTCCGGATCACGACCGCCGACATCGATGACGCGCTCGCGCGGCGGCGCCTGGGCTACGGCCGCGGCGCCCGGATGAAGTTCGAGGCCGACGAGGTCACCATCACCGGTGGCGTCCGGCACGGCGAGACCATGGGCGGACCGGTGGCGATCCAGGTCGGCAACACCGAGTGGCCCAAGTGGGAGAAGGTGATGTCGGCCGACCCGGTCGACCCCGCCGAGCTCGACGTGCTGGCCCGCAACGCCGCCCTGACCCGTCCGCGCCCCGGTCACGCCGACCTGGCCGGCATGCAGAAGTACGACTTCGACGAGGCCCGCCCGATCCTCGAACGCGCCTCCGCCCGCGAGACCGCTGCCCGGGTCGCCCTCGGTCGCGTCGCCGCGCACTTCCTCTACCAAGCTGTCGGCGCCGAGGTCGTCAGCCACGTGATCGAGCTCGGTGGCGTGCGCGCCCCGGCCGGCGTGATCCCGGAGCCGACCGACGTCGATCGTCTCGATGCCGACCCCGTGCGTTGCCTCGACCCCGAGACCAGTGCCGGGATGGTCGAGCGCATCGACCAGGCCCACAAGGACGGCGACACCCTCGGCGGCGTCGTCGAGGTCGTCGTCCACGGCCTGCCGCCGGGCCTCGGCTCCTTCACGCACTGGGACCGCCGCCTCGACGCGCGCCTCGCCGGCGCCCTGATGGGCATCCAGGCCATCAAGGGTGTCGAGGTGGGCGACGGGTTCCTCACCGCGGCCACCCCCGGCTCGCTGGCCCACGACGAGATCGTCTCCACCCCCGAGGGGCTGCGGCGTACGTCCGGTCGTTCGGGTGGCACCGAAGGCGGGATGACGACCGGCGAGATCCTGCGGGTCCGCGCGGCCATGAAGCCGATCGCCACCGTGCCGCGCGCGCTGCGCACGGTCGACGTCGCCACCGGCGAGGACGCCGTCGCGCACCACCAGCGCTCGGATGTCTGCGCCGTACCCGCCGCCGGGATCGTGGCCGAGGCCATGGTCGCGCTCGTGCTGGCCGACGCCGTGATCGAGAAGTTCGGTGGCGACTCGGTGCGCGAGACGCGCCGCAACGCCGAGTCCTACCTCGACACGCTGCGTTTCCGATGACACCGCGGGTCGTGCTGATCGGCCCCATGGGCGCGGGCAAGAGCACCGTGGCGCAGCTGCTCGCCGACGCCTGGGGCGTCGCCGCCCGCGACACCGACGCCGACGTCGAGGCGACCGAGGGCCGCGAGATCTCCGAGATCTTCGTCGACTCCGGCGAGGCCCACTTCCGGGCCCTCGAGGCCAAGGCCGTCGCCGACGCGCTGGCGACCCACGACGGCGTGCTCTCGCTGGGCGGGGGAGCGATCCTTGATCCGGCCACCCGCGAGCTGCTCGCGAGCCACACCGTCGTCTTCCTGCGCGTCGGGCTCTCCGAGGCCGTCAAGCGGGTCGGTCTCGGCGTCGGCCGCCCGATGCTGCTCGGCAACGTCCGCTCCCGGATCAAGGCGCTGCTCGACGAGCGCACCCCGATCTATGAAGGCGCGTCCACCATCGCGGTCGACACCGACGGCCGCACTCCCGACGAGGTGGCGGCGGAGATTCAGGAGCGGCTGGCATGAGCGACACGACCCTGCACGTGGGCGGCGCGTCGCCGTACGACGTCGTCATCGGTCGCGACCTGGCCGGCCGGCTGCCCGCGATCCTCGGCGAGAGCGTCGAGCGGGTCGCGGTGTTGTACGCCGGTGAGCTGGCCGAGCAGGTCCAGCCGCTGGTCGACCTGCTGGTCGAGCACTTCGACGTGCTCGCGCTCGGGCTGCCCGACGGGGAGCGTGCCAAGACCGCGCCCGTCGCAGCGGACTGCTGGGAGGCGCTCGGCGAGAGCGGCTTCACCCGCTCCGACGCGGTCGTCACGTTCGGCGGCGGCGCCACCACCGACCTCGGCGGCTTCGTCGCGGCGACCTGGCTGCGCGGCGTGCGAGTCGTGCACGTCCCGACGACGGTGCTCGCCATGGTCGATGCCGCCGTCGGCGGCAAGACCGGCATCAACACCGGCGCCGGCAAGAACCTCGTCGGCTCCTTCCACGAGCCCGCCGGTGTGCTCTGCGACCTGTCGCTGCTCGAGACCTTGCCGCGTGACGAGTTCGTCGCCGGCCTGGGCGAGGTCGTGAAGTGCGGCTTCATCGCCGATCCGGTCATCCTCGACCTGATCGAGGCCACCGATCCGGCCAGCCTGACCGCCGACTCCGAGGTCACCCGTGAGCTCATCGAGCGGGCGATCCGGGTCAAGATCGACGTCGTCGTGATGGACCTGAAGGAGACGGGCGGAGCCGACGGGCACCCCGGCCGCGAGGTGCTCAACTACGGCCACACCCTCGCCCACGCGATCGAGCGCACCAGCGGCTATGCCGTCCGGCACGGCGAGGCGGTGGCGATCGGTGCGGTGTACGTCGCCGAGCTGGCCGCCCGCGCCGGCTCCCTCGACAGCGCAGAGATCGCAAAGCTCCGGGCGCTGGTCGAGCGGCACCGCACCGCCTTCGGGCGCGTCGGGCTGCCGACGTCCTACGCCGACGCGTCCTTCGAGGACCTGCACGACGCGATGAAGATCGACAAGAAGGCCCGCGGCAACCAGCTGCGGTTCGTGGTGCTCGACGACGTCGGCCGGCCCCGGATCCTGGCCGGCCCGTCCGAGGACGACCTGCGCGCGGCGTACTCCGCGATCTCCGGGGGGACCGCGTGACGCGCCTCGTCCTCGTCCTCAACGGACCCAACCTCGGCCGCCTTGGCAAGCGACAGCCGGAGATCTACGGCACGACGACGCACGCCGAGCTCGCCGAGCTGTGCGAGTCGTGGGGCGAAGAGCTGGGCCTGGAGGTCCAGGTCCGGCAGACCAACCACGAGGGCACGATGCTCGACTGGCTCAACGAGGCCGCCGACTTCGACCTGCCGGTGGTCCTCAACGCCGGCGCGTGGACGCACTACTCACTGGCCCTCTGGGACGCCTGCGCCCAGCTCACCGCGCCGCTCGTCGAGGTGCACATCTCCGACCCGAAGCAGCGCGCCGAGGAGTTCCGGCACACGTCGGTCGTCGAGCCGCACGCCATCGAGACGATCGCCGGCCGGGGGATCGAGGGCTATCACGACGCGTTGTCGGCGGTCGCCGACACCGACCCGTAGACGTTCCATGACGTCTGAGGTCACGTACTCACGCACAGCGCCCGGGTCATGCGCGACCATCAACCCATGTTCACCTATGCCGACGCGCAGGCCTGCCCCGGATGTCGTGCCCCTCTCGCTCCCTCCACCCCGTCGTGCGGCCTGTGCGGGCTCTCGCTCAGCGGCCCGGATGCCGGGCGGATGTTCGCACTCCTGAAGCAGGTCGACCAGGCCGTTGCCGGCATGTACGCCGCAGCCGACCGCGCTCGCGTCCCGGCACCGCCGCAGCCGGCCCCCGCCTACGTGCCCATGCAGCAACCCGCGCAGGCGGCCCGGTCGGCGATGAGCTCGGCCACGGTGCCGAAGATCCTGCTCGGCCTCGGCGCGATGTGCCTGCTCGTCGCGGCGCTCGTCTTCCTGGCCGTCGCCTGGGCGATGCTCGGCGTCGAGGGGCGGACGATCGTCCTGGCCGTCTTCGCGTCGGTCGCGGGTGTGCTGACGGTCGTGGTGGCGCGCCGCGGCCTGCGGGCCGGTGCCGAGTCCCTCGCGGCAGTGACCCTCGGGATCTTCGCCCTCGTGCTGAACGGAGCGTGGCGCTCCGGCTGGCTCGGCTCGATCGGCGAGGAGCCGTTCCTGGTCGTGGCAGGCCTGACCGTCGCCGTCGCGGCGGTCGCCGCCACGCGGTGGGCCGCGACGATGCCGGTCGGCGCGCTGATCAGCCCCGAAGTGATCGCGATCCTCGGCGTGGCGACTGCCGCGCTCGGTCTGCCCGGCACGATCGACGCCGGTGAAGCGGTCGCGACCCTCGCTGCCCTGTCCCTCTTCGCCGTGGCGGCCGTCGCCGGCCACAGCCTCGGCCTCCGGTTCCTGACGATCGGTGCACTGTGCGGGGCCGGGTTCGCGTGGCTGGTGCTCGTGTTCCTCGGTGTCCTTCGCCTCGACGGCGAGCTCTCGCTCGCTCACTTGTGGGGCGACCTCGCGGTGTGGCCGCTCGTCGTGGCGGCCGCCCTGGCCGCGGCTGTCGCAGTCCCGCGGCGGATCCCGGCCGAGGCCCGGGTCGCGGCGGCGGCCACGGCCGCCCTGCTCGGCACCCTCGTCCTCGCTGCGGCGGTCTTCGACGAGTCGCCGACGCGCATCGCACTCGTGGAGCTGGCCGTCGTTGCGGCGTACGCCGCGATCGCGACCCGGCTGCCCGGCCTGTGGAAGTGGGTGTGCGCGGCTCCGTCGGTCATCGCGGCCCTGGGCCTGGGCGTGAGCGTCGTGCGGCTGGCCGCGGTCGCGGTCGGCGACCTCGTGCTCAACGAGCCGTGGAGCCGCGGGCTGCTCGACCGGGTCGACGCGCCCGACGTCCCGCTGACCTGGCCGCTGCTGTTGCCGGCCGGCGTCATCGGCATCAGCGTCACCGTGGCGACGCTGATGCACTGCAGCGGTCGGCTGGCCCGCTGGGTGATCGTGCCCGGCACCGCTGCCGCCGTCGTCGCCCTGACCCTCCTGCCCACGCTGTACGGCGCACCGCTGGTCCTCGCCGTCGGGGCCGTGGTCGCCGCCGCCGGCGCACTGACCGTGACCGCCCTCCGGCTCCGACGGGTCGATCTGGGGGTGGCCGCCATCGTCATGACCGTGCTCGCCCTCCTGGGCGGCCTCGCCAGCGACTGGGCCACGGCCGGGGTGCTCACCGTCATCACCGCGGCCGCGATCGCCGCCGAAGCCCGAGGCAAGCAGGCCGCGGCCGGCGTCCTCCTCGCACCGCTGACCGGCGCCGCCCTGATCTGGACGATCGGGCACCTGGTCGATCTGGACACCGTCTGGCGGGCACTGCCCGTGCTGCTCGTGCTCGGCATCGCGATCGTCGCTCGCCCCGACGTCGAGCGCGAGGTCGCGGCCGGGGCCGCGGCATTCCTGGCGGTCGCCGGCTCGGTGCTGGGGACCGGCACCTTCGAGCAGACCTGGCTGGCGATCTACCTCACGCTCGCCGGGGTCGTCTGCACCGTCTCCGCCCTGCTCCACCGCGACCGTCGCACGCTCGCGTGGGTGGGACTCGCCCTGCTGACCCTGGCGCAGTGGGTCCGGCTCGAGCAGCTGGGCGTGGGCACGGTCGAGGCCTACACGCTCCCGCTCGCGCTGGTGCTCCTCGTGGTCGGCACGGTGGCGCTCCTGCGCGGTGACGACTCCAGCATCTCGACGCTGTCGCCCGGCCTCGGGCTGGCACTCGTGCCGAGCCTGCTTCTGGTGCTGATGGACCCGGTCGGCCTGCGCGCCGTGCTGCTCGGCCTCGCGTGCATCGTGCTCGTCGCGATCGGTCTCGCTCGTGGGTGGGCGGCTCCGTTGCTGGCCGGTGCTTCGGTCGGTGCGCTCCTCGTGCTGCGACAGGCCACCTTCGCCCAGGTCATCCCGCAGTGGATGCTGATCGGTCTCGTCGGTGTCGCGCTGACCATCGTCGGTGTCACCTGGGAACAGCGCCTCCAGGAGTTCCGGAAGGCGTCGGCGTACGTCCGTGGCCTGCGCTGATTCCGGACGTCCCGCCCTCGCCCCCTAGACTTCACGCATGGCATCAACCAACGACCTCAAGAACGGCATGGTCCTCAACATCGAGGGTCAGCTGTGGGCAGTCATCGAGTTCCAGCACGTCAAGCCCGGCAAGGGCCCGGCCTTCGTGCGCACGAAGCTGAAGAACGTCGAGTCCAACAAGACCGTGGACAAGACCTTCAACGCCGGCACCAAGGTGGAGACCGCCAACGTCGACAAGCGGACGATGCAGTACCTCTACAACGACGGCACGTCCTACGTCTTCATGGACACCTCGACGTTCGACCAGCTCGAGGTCGCGCCCGAGATCGTCGGTGACGCCAAGAACTTCATGCTGGAGAACCAGGACGCCATCGTCGCGACCAATGAGGGCCGCGTGCTCTTCGTCGAGCTGCCCGCCTCGGTCGAGCTGCTCATCAGCCACACCGACCCCGGCCTCCAGGGCGATCGCTCCACCGGTGGCACCAAGCCGGCCACCCTCGAGACCGGTCACGAGATCCAGGTCCCGCTCTTCATCACCTCCGGCGAGAAGGTCAAGGTCGACACTCGCGACTCGTCCTACCTCGGCCGCGTCAAGAGCTGACGTGTCGGCTCGCGGCAAGGCCCGCAAGCGCGCGCTCGACCTGCTCTACGCCTCCGAGATGCGCTCCGAGAGTCCGGTCGTCGCCCTCGACCGGGCCATCGAGGCCGGCGAAGGCCCGACCAACGACTACACCGGGGTGCTGGTGCGCGGTGTCGTCGAGAACCAGGCCCGGATCGACGAGCTGCTCTCGGAATACAGCCAGGGCTGGACGCTGGCGCGGATGCCGGCGGTCGACCGCAACGTGCTGCGCCTCGGCGTCTTCGAGCTCCTGTACGTCGACGACGTGCCCGACGCAGTGGCGGTGAGCGAGGCGATCAGCCTGGTGCGCGACCTGTCGACCGACGAGTCCCCGACCTTCGTCAACGGGATCCTCGGCGCGATCGAGACGACCAAGCCCTCCATCGTCTGACCGGTCGCGTGGTTGGGTTGCTCCATGGCAACCATCAACTGTGACGTGATCGTTCTCGGCCTCGGCCCCGGTGGTGAGTACGCCGCCCAGAAGCTCGCCGAGGCCGGCCTGTCCGTCGTCGGAGTGGAGCGCGACCTGGTCGGCGGTGAGTGCCCGTTCTACGGCTGCATCCCGTCGAAGATCATGATCCGCGCCGCCGACCTCGTCGCCGACGTGGCCAACGCGGGCGAGCTGGCCGGGCCGGCATCGCTGACTCCCGAGTGGTCGCGGGTCTCCGAACGGATCCGCCGACAGGCGACCAACGACTGGAACGACGAGTCGCACGTGACGCGACTCAGCGAGGCCGGCGTCGCGATCGTCCGCGGCGAAGGCCGGCTGGCCGGTCCGGGTCGCGTGCTCGTCGGTGAGGACGAGTACGTCGCAGCGCGGGGCGTGGTCCTCAACACCGGGACGGCCCCGGCGAAGCTGCCGATCGACGGGCTCGAGGCAACGCCGTACTGGACGAACCGGGAGGCCATGTTGGTCGCCGACCTCCCGCCGTCGCTGATCGTCATCGGCGGCGGGCCGATCGGGTGCGAGCTGGCGCAGGTGTTCTCGCGGTTCGGGTCCGAGGTGACGGTGCTCGAGGTGGCCGACCGGATCATGGCCGTCGAGGAGCCCGAGTCGTCGGCGCTGGTCGCGGGGGTGTTCAAGGCCGAGGGCATCACCGTCAGAGCCGGCGTGAAGATCGACCGGGTCGACCACGTGGACGGGTCGTTCGTGGTGCGGGTGGACGGCGTCGACGTACAGACTGCTCAGCTGCTCGTGGCCGCCGGTCGGAGCAACACCATCCGTGACATCGGGCTGGAGACGGTCGGGCTCGATCCCGCTGCCCGGTCGGTGTCGACGGACTCGCGCATGCGCGCGGGGGAGCGGCTGTGGGCCGTGGGCGACATCACCGGTCACGGCGCCTTCACCCACGTGTCGATGTACCAGGGCGAGGTCGCGGTGGCGGACATCCTCGGCTCGGCGCCGCTCGAGGCGGACTACCGTGCGGTCGCTCGGGTGACCTTCACGGACCCCGAGGTGGGCTCGGTCGGGCTGACCGAGGCGCAGGCCCGCGAACAGGGCCTGGACGTGCGGACCGGGCACGCGCAGCTGCCCGAGTCGACCCGCGGCTGGATCCACCAGCTCGGCAATGACGGGCTGATCAAGCTGGTGGCCGACGCATCGCGGGGCGTGCTCGTCGGCGCGACCGCGGCCGGCCCAGCGGGCGGCGAGATCCTGGGGCTGCTCGCGCTCGCCGTACACGCCGAGGTGCCGGTGGCGACGATCCGCCGGATGCACTTCGCCTACCCGACCTTCCACCGAGCGATCGCGGTGGCGCTGGAGGAGCTCGACCTCGGTTAGACGCCCACGTGCGCGAGTGCGAGGGCGGCGGTCACGAGGTAGGCCTTGACCTGCTCACCGGTGACGCGGTGGATCGCCGGGATCCCGGGGGCCGCCTCGCTCACCAGCATGCCGACGCGAGCCAGCTGGAGGGCGCCGAGCCCGCTGGCGTAGAGGTGGTTGGCGAGCAGGGTCGTGTCCTCGACGTTGAAGTCGCCCTGTTCCACGCCCTCGTCGAGGATCGCGGCCAGCACGGCGAGGCAACCGGAGATGGCGCGGCCGAGGCGGAACATCGCCCCCTCGCTGATCTCGTCGAGCAGCTCGGGGCCGGTGCGGCGCATCAGCGCCTGCGCGCAGTCCACGAAGGCCGGGTGCTTGAGCCCGTAGTCCACGAAGGCGACGACCGTGGCCCGCACCCTGTCGTCGCTGCCGGTGATCTGGTCGACGCTGTTGGTGAGCAGGACGCGGAGCTCGTCGAGGTAGCCGACCAGCGTCAGCGCGAACAGCTCCTCCTTGCCGGTGAAGTGGCGGTAGACGATCGCGCGGTTGATCCCGACGGCCTGGGCGATGTCCTCGATCTGGGCATCGCGCACGCCGCGCTCGTCGAAGAGGGCGCGGGTCGCCTCGAGGATCTCGCGCTCGCGCTCGCGGCGGCGGGCGGCGGCTGCGGAGCGTCGACCGTCGGTGCGGGGAGTGGTGTCGGCGGTCCGGACGCTGGTCATGGGGTGAGTCTAGGCGCAGTGCAACGGGGAGTTACACAGTTGTGACGGGTGTTTCACCAGGTCTTCAGGGCGAGCACGTCGGCGAGGGTGTCCGCCTCGTCGGGTCGTTTGTCGTCGCGGTAGCGCACGACCCGCGCGAAGCGGAGCGCCACACCACCCGGATAGCGGGTCGAGCGCTGCACGCCGTCGATGGCGATCTCGACGACCTGCTCGGGTCGCACGTGGACCACCCAGCCGGTGTCCTCGGTCATCAGCTCGGTGAAACGTTCGGTCTGCCAGGCCAGCATCTCGTCGGTCATGCCCTTGAAGGT
>JBDSPC010000217.1:0-10841 GCA_039914485.1 Nocardioides sp. | reverse complement strand
ACGCGGTTTACCACTGGCGGAGGATAGGGGATTCGAACCCCTGAGGGCTTTCACACCCAACCCGCTTTCCAAGCGAGCGCCATAGGCCACTAGGCGAATCCTCCGCGCAGGAGCGTACCGGTCGGTGCACGGCGGATGAAATCGAGTGCCTGCAGGCCCGGTTGGGAAGACCCGGGCGCCTCACCTAGACTCTGCGCCAACCCCCCACGTGGCGGCATCTTGTCGAATCCCCCAGGGCCGGAAGGCAGCAAGGGCAGACGAGCTCTGTCGGGTACGTGGGGGGCCTTCGCATTTGGCTCCTCCTTCCACTGTGGTGGCTGTCGGTGCCGGTGCGTAGGGTTCGGGTCGTGGAGTCCCCCCAGTCACCGTTGGCGCTGTATCGCCGCTACCGGCCCGAGACGTTCGCCGAGGTCATCGGCCAGGATCACGTCACGGAGCCGCTGCGCAACGCGCTCGCGAACGACCGGGTCAACCACGCCTATCTCTTCTCCGGACCGCGCGGCTGTGGCAAGACGACCTCCGCCCGGATCCTGGCCCGCGCCCTCAACTGCGCGCGCGCGCCGATCGCCGATCCGTGTGGCGAGTGCGACAGCTGCCAGGAGCTGGCTCGCGGTGGCGGCGGCTCGATCGACGTCATCGAGATCGACGCGGCGTCGCACGGTGGCGTGGACGATGCGCGTGACCTGCGGGAGAAGGCGTTCTTCTCCCCGGTGCGTGATCGCTACAAGATCTACATCATCGACGAGGCCCACATGGTCTCCAACCAGGGCTTCAACGCGCTGCTCAAGCTGGTCGAGGAGCCGCCGCCCCACCTGCGGTTCATCTTCGCCACCACCGAGCCGGAGAAGGTGCTGCCGACGATCAGGTCGCGCACCCACCACTACCCGTTCCGCCTGATCCCGCCGCGCCAGCTCTCCGACTACCTCAGCCAGCTCTGCGCCCTGGAGCAGGTCGCGATCGAGCCGGCCGCACTCCCGCTCGTCGTCCGCGCCGGTGGCGGCTCGGCCCGTGACACGCTCTCGGTGCTCGACCAGCTGATGGGCGGAGCCGGTCCGGCCGGCGTCACCTACGACCTGGCCGCCGCGCTGCTCGGCTTCACCCCCGAGACCCTGCTCGACGAGGTCGTCGACGCGTTCGCCGCCGTCGACGGCGCGGCCGTCTTCGGCGTGGTCGACAAGGTCGTCGAGACCGGTCGCGACCCGCGCCGGTTCACCGAAGACCTGCTGCGCCGCCTGCGCGACCTCGTGATCGTGGCGGCGGTCCCGGACGCACCGGCCAGCGGCCTCCTCGACGTGCCGCAGGACGCCGGCGAGCGACTCGTCGCCCAGGCCGCCCGCTTCGGCGCGGTGGAGCTCAGCCGCGCCGCCGACATCGTCGCCTCCGGGCTGACCGAGATGCGTGGCGCCACGGCGCCCCGACTTCTCCTCGAGCTCATCTGCGCGCGCGTCCTGCTGCCCGGCGCCGACGACACCAGCGACGGCATCATGGCTCGCCTCGACCGGATCGAGCGTCGCCTCGACGTCTCGGGAGCGGTGAGCACGCCGACCGGCCGGCCCGAGCGGCCCGCGCCCGTTGCTCCGGCTGCACCCGCAGCGGCTCCGGCCGCCCAAGTCGCCCCGGCATCAGCGGCCTTGCCGCCCGTCCAGGCACCCGCTCCGGTCCCAGCGCCTGTCGCGGCACCGGCCGCGCCGGCACCCGCCGCGCCAGCCCCCGCTCCGGTCGCCCACGGCGAGCACGAGCCGATGTTCGCGCCGCCGCGCTTCGACGAGGCCCCCGACGACGAGCCGGCGGACGAGCCGATGCCCGAGCCCCAGCCGGTCGCCGTGACCGAGGCGCCCGCCCCGTCCCAGCCCGCTCCGGCGGAGACCGCGGCCGGAAGCAGCCTGAGCCTCGTCGACGTACGACGACTGTGGCCCGACATCGTCGAGGCGACCAAGGCCAAGCGCCGCGTGACCTGGATCCACCTGACGCAGAACGCGCAGGTGATCGCGGTGGACGCGAAGACGCTGACGCTGGGGTTCACCAACGCCGGCGCGAAGGACTCGTTCCTGGCGGGTGGGTCCGACGAGATCCTGCGCCAGGCCGCGATCGACGTGGTGGGCGCGGAGTGGAAGATCGACGCGATCATCGACCCGAGCGCCCAGCCCGATGCGGGTCGCCCGGTCGTGAAGCAGGCGGCCACGGCGCCGGTCGAGCAGGCACCGGCAGCACCGAGCTCCCCGCCCGCCTGGGCGAGCGAGGCCGCGCCCGACGCCCCGCCCGCCTGGGCCAGCGACGAGGCACCCGCACCCGGCAGCTCGTCCGGACTGACGGCGGCGCGTGAGGCGCTGACGCGTTCGCGCGAGACCGGCCCCGAGTCGGGAACCCCCGTCGACCACGGCGCGTTGGCCGATGAGGCGGCCGATCCCGACGACCCGGCCCCGGACACGCAGGGGATGGACAGCACCGCCCTGCTGCAGCAGGCCCTCGGGGCGAAGGTCGTCGAGGAGATCAAGCACTCGTGAGCACCACACCCACACCAGCCCGGGAGAACCGATGACCCAGAATCCCTTCGACGCCCTCGGTGGCGGCGGCTTCGACATGAACGCCCTGCTCCAGCAGGCGCAGCAGATGCAGGAGCAGCTCCAGAACGCGCAGGAGCTGCTGGTCGAGCAGAAGGTCACCGGCACGATCGCCGGCGGCGCGGTCTCGGTCACGGTCAACGGCGTCGGCGAGCTGCTGGGTGTCGACATCACCGCGGGCCAGTTCGACGGCACCGACTCCGACGACCTCGCCGACCTGAGCGACATGATCATTGCGGCCTACCGCGACGCCAAGGCGAAGGCGGAGGCCATCGCCAACGAGGCCATGGGTCCGCTCGCCGGCGGCCTCGAGGGTCTCGGCGGCGGGCTGCCGGGCCTCGGCGGTCCCGAGGGCGGGCCGCCCAGCGGCCAGCTCGGCTTCTAGGTCCTTCGTTGTACGAAGGCATCGTCCAGGACCTGATCGACGAGCTCGGTCGACTTCCCGGCGTCGGACCCAAGAGCGCCCAGCGCATCGCGTTCCATCTCCTGCAGGCAGAGCCGGTCGACGTACGCCGCCTGGCGGATGTCCTGATCGAGGTCAAGGACAAGGTGCGGTTCTGCTCGATCTGCTTCAACGTCTCGCAGGACGAGCAGTGCCGGATCTGTCGCGACCCGCGCCGTGACCAGGCGCTGCTGTGCGTGGTCGAGGAGTACAAGGACGTCGTCGCGATCGAGCGCACGCGCGAGTTCCGTGGCCGCTACCACGTGCTCGGCGGGGCGATCTCTCCCATCGACGGCATCGGTCCCGAGCAGCTCCGGATCCGTGAGCTGATGATCCGGCTCGCCGACGGAGCCGTCACCGAGGTCATCCTGGCCACCGATCCCAACCTCGAGGGCGAAGCCACCGCGACCTATCTCACGCGCATGCTCAGCCCGATGGGGTTGCGCGTGACGCGGCTGGCGAGTGGACTGCCGGTGGGCGGCGATCTCGAATATGCCGACGAAGTGACCCTCGGGCGCGCATTCGCAGGAAGGCGATCAGCAGATGACTGACCAGACCATGGAGCCCCTTTCGGCGGCCCCGGACGACTTTGCCGCACAGATCGCCGACCAGATCGAGACCTTCCTGATCTCACTGCGCGCGATCGCCCGCGAGGGCAACGGCGCGCAGGCCGTCTCACTGCTGCTGCTGGAGATCAGCCAGGTGCTGCTCGCCGGCGCCCGGCTCGGGGCGCAGCTCGACTTCCAGCCGCGCGAGGAGTATCAGCCCGACGTCGGCCCCGAGGCCGACATCGACGACATGCGGCTGCGGCTGGCGAGCATGCTCGACAGCGTCGACACCTACAGCTTCGTGTTCGACCCCTACCTCCCCGACGTCGTGCAGAGCCAGCTCTCCGACGACCTCACCTCGATCGCTATCGACCTCGACAACGGCCTGCGCCACTACAAGCTGGGCAACGTCGCGGAAGCGCTGTGGTGGTGGCAGTTCTCCTACGTCAACAACTGGGGCAACCTGGCCGGCGCCGCGCTCAACGCGCTGCTGACCGTCGTCGCGCATGACCGCTTCGACACCGACTTCGAGGAGACCGTCGAGGCGCTCACCGTCGCCCATGAGATGTTGGACGAGCAGGTCGAGCCGCCCCGGTAGAATCGCCGGGTCGGATCGTCCCTCCCGGTCGACCTGACGCACCAGTCGTCAACCGAGATCGTCGAGGAACCACCGTGGGCATTGTCGTGCAGAAGTACGGCGGCTCCTCCCTCGCCGACGCCGACTCCATCAAGCGGGTCGCGCGCCGGATCGTGGAGAGCAAGAAGGCCGGCCATGAGGTCGTCGTGGCCGTCTCGGCGATGGGTGACTCCACCGACGAGCTGGAGGACCTCGCCCGTGCGGTGAGCCCGCTCCCGCCCGCGCGCGAGATGGACATGCTGCTCACGGCCGGTGAGCGGATCTCCATGGCGCTGGTCGCCATGGCCATCTCCGACCTCGGCTTCACCGCCCGTTCCTTCACCGGATCGCAGGCCGGCGTCATCACCGACTCGGTGCACGGCAAGGCGAAGATCATCGACATCACGCCGGGCCGGATCACCAGCGCCCTCGCCGACGGCCACATCGTCATCGTGGCCGGCTTCCAGGGCGTCAGTGCCGACACCAAGGAGATCACCACCCTCGGTCGCGGCGGCACCGACACCACGGCGGTCGCGCTCGCGGCAGCGCTCGAGGCCGACGTCTGCGAGATCTACACCGACGTCGACGGCGTCTTCACCGCCGACCCGCGCATCGTCCCGGCCGCACAGAAGCTCGACAAGGTCTCCTACGAGGAGATGCTCGAGCTCGCCGCGTGCGGCGCCAAGATCCTGCACCTGCGGTGCGTCGAGTACGGCCGCCGCTACAACATCCCGATCCACGTCCGCTCGTCATTCAGCCAGCTCGAAGGCACCTGGGTCGTCCAGGACCCCACCGATGGAGGCATCATGGAACAGGCCATCATCTCCGGCGTCGCGCACGACGTCAGCGAAGCCAAGATCACCGTCGTCGGCGTCCCCGACAAGGTCGGCGAGGCCGCCCGCATCTTCACCGCGCTGTCCGAGGCGCAGGTCAACCTGGACATGATCGTCCAGAACGTGTCGGCCGCCGCCACCAGCCTGACCGACATCTCGTTCACCCTGCCCCGCACGGACGGACAGGTCGCCATGGAGGCGCTCGCCCGGATCCAGGCCGAGGTCGGCTACGACAAGCTGCTCTACGACGACAAGATCGGCAAGGTCTCGCTGATCGGCGCGGGCATGCGCTCGCACCCCGGCATCACCGCGAAGTTCTTCGCCGCCCTCGCCACCGCCGGCGTCAACATCGGCATGATCTCCACCTCCGAGATCCGCATCTCCGTGGTCGTCAACGAGGACGAGGTCGACCAGGCGGTCCGCGCCACCCACACGGCGTTCGACCTCGACGCCGATGAGGTCGAGGCGGTCGTGTACGGCGGGAGCGGCCGATGAGCGGCATCAACCTGGGCATCGTCGGCGCCACCGGACAGGTCGGCGTCGCAGTCCGCGAGATCCTGCTCGAGCGGGACTTCCCGATCGAGTCGATCCGCTTCTTCGCCTCTCCCCGCTCTGCCGGCACCGTGCTCGCCTTCGGCGACCGTGAGGTCACCGTGGAGGACGCCTCCACCGCCGACCCGGCCGGGCTGGACATCGCCATCTTCTCGGCGGGTGCGACCACGTCGCGCTCGCTGGCGCAGAAGTTCGTCGACGCGGGCGTGATCGTCATCGACAACTCGTCCGCGTTCCGCAAGGACCCCGCGATCCCGCTCGTCGTGTCCGAGGTCAACCCGGGCGCGATCGACGGCGTCGTCGCTGCCGGCCAGGGCATCATCGCCAACCCCAACTGCACGACCATGGCGGCCATGCCCATCCTCAAGCCGCTGCACGACGCCGCTGTCCTGGAGCGACTCATCGTGTCGTCCTACCAAGCCGTCTCGGGTTCGGGCATCGCCGGTGTGGACGAGCTGCTCGATGGCGTCACTGCCGCGGGCGAGAAGGCGCGCGAGCTGGCCTACGACGGCTCGGCGGTGGTGTTCCCCGAGCCGAACAAGTACGTCGAGACGATCGCCTACAACGTGCTCCCGCTCGCCGGCTCGATCGTCGACGACGGCCTCAACGAGACCGATGAGGAGCAGAAGCTCCGCAACGAGTCGCGCAAGATCCTCGACATCCCCGACCTGCGTGTCTCCGGACTCTGCGTGCGCGTCCCGGTCTTCACCGGTCACTCGCTGGCGATCAACGTGGAGTTCGGCTCCGCGATGACCCCCGAGCGGGCGCGCGAGCTGCTGGCCGACGCCCCCGGCGTCGAGCTGCGCGAGGTGCCGACGCCGCTGCACGCCGCCGGCAAGGATCCGTCCTACGTCGGCCGGATCCGCCAGGACGAGGGTGTCCCGGACAATCGCGGGCTCGCGCTGTTCATCAGCAACGACAACCTGCGCAAGGGCGCGGCCCTCAACACCGTGCAGATCGCGGAGCTGATCGCGGCTAGTCGCTGATGTCCACGAACCTCGTGGTCACCCACCACGAGAGGGCGTAGGTCCCCATCGCGACCAGCGGGATGACGATGACCATCCACCAGTTGTAGATGACGTCGAGGAAGAACAGCATCGCGAGCACGGCGAGCAGCCCGACCGCGAGGAAGCTGGTGCTGCCGGGATCGTCGATCCCGAAACCGCGCAGCAGCCAGCCGCCGACGTAGGTCAGGATCACCAGCGTCGCGACCAGAAGCAGCAGGCCGGGGCCGCCGCACGAGTCGGTGCCGCGGACCAGCTCGCAGAGCTTGAGCGATGCGAAGGTCAGGAGTACGGCGAACAACCCGATCACCGCACCGACGGCCAGCGCCGCCTGGAGTGCCGGGATGGCCGGAAGGGTGAAGTCCCGCTTCTCGCGGGCGGCAACGGGCTCGCGCTCCGGGTCCGCAGACACCGGATCCGCTGAAGCCGGCTCTGCAGACACCGGGGTCGCGACCACGGTCTGCGCCATGGCGGTGTCGGTCGGCACGACCGGGACCGGCGTGGGTGCTGGCGTGACCGGGTCGAGCTCAGGCGCCAGGGGCGCCGGTTCGGGCACAACCGTCGGTTCGGGGGTCGGCTCCGGCTCCGCAGGAGGAGCCGTGTCCTCGACTGGTACGGCCGTTTCGGACTGCTTGGCCTTCTTCTTGCGCCCGAATCCGAAGGACGGGAGCTCGAGCGAGGGGCCGTCGCCCTCGGGGTCCTTGTCAGCCATGCGGCGAAGTGTGCCAGAACGTAAAGTTTCGTGCGCAAATAGTATCTTGTGCACAAGATGCTCTAGGTTCGACTGCATGCCTGTACGCGTTACACTCATCAATGACGACGAGATCACCACTCGCGGAGTCGCGGCGATGCTGCTCGAGCACCCCGACAAGATCGAGCTGGTCAGTCTGGCCGGCCCGACCTTGACCCCGATCGACGTCGCGCTCTACGACCACACGACGAACGAGCCCGGAGTCGGGCCGTCACTCGCCGAGCTCGTCGCTGATGCCCGGATCCGGAAGGTGGTCGTCTTCACCTGGAGCTTCCAGCCCTGGCGCGCCGCCGACTTCCTCAGACGGGGCGCGTCGGCCTATCTCTCCAAGCGCCTCACCAGCCGTGAGCTCGTGGACGCGATCCGGCGGGTGGATGCGGACCGGGTCCTCGTGTCCGCGGGTGGGCCGAGTGGCGGGCGGTACGGTCATCCGGCCGAGAACGGGGAATCGCTCACCGAGCGTGAGGCGCAGGTGCTCAGCCTGATCAGCAACGGTCTCGCCAACAACGAGATCGCCGAGAAGCTGATGCTGTCGATCAACTCGGTGAAGTCCTACATCCGCTCGTGCTACCGCAAGATCAACGTCGACTCGCGTACCCAGGCGGTCCTCTGGGGTCTCGGGCACGGACTCGGCCACCCCTCGGCCGACGATGACATCGACGATCGTGAGTCGGCCGCCGAGGCTGCGTGGCCGGCCGGCGCATCGGCGCGAGTGCGGCTCGTTCGCTGACCAGTGGCCGGCCCGACCGGTCAGCTGGCGGCAGTGGCCGACCCCACGGTCGGGCTCTCCAGCTGCTCTCGCAGTCGGAGCAGGGCCGTTCTGATCCGTGTCTTCGTGGTGCCGAGGGGAGCCTGCATCAGGCGGGCGACGTCCGCGTAGGTGTGTCCCCCGAAGTAGGCGAGCTCGATCGCGCGCCGCTGGATCGGCGTGAGGGAGCCCAGGGCTTCACGGACACTGTCGGCCGTGAGACTGGCCTGTGCGGCGTCGAACGTCGCATCGACCTCGGTCGCGTCAGGTGCGGTGTCGTGCCACGAGGCGTCGCGCCGTCGACTTGCAGCGCTCGAACGCACGCGATCGACCGCGCGCCGATGAGTGATGGTCAGGATCCATCCCGTCGCCGACCCTCGGTCGGGGTCGAAGCTGGCGGACTTGCGCCACACCTCGGCGAAGACGTCCTGGACGACTTCCTGGGCCTGGTGCGGGTCGGCAAGGACCCGGAGGGCGACGCCGTAAGCGCGGGGCGCGACGAGGTCGTAGAGCCCTGCGAACGCGGTCTCGTCCTCACTGCCGGCATGGACCAGCAGCAGGTCGGAGTAGTCCTGAGGTAGGCGTTCCTTCGTTCGATCCGTGCGTCCGCGCATGGTGAGCTCCACATCTGAAACGGGGGTCTCATGCGTCTTGTGCACAAGTTACGTGTGTCCAAGGTAGACCCTCGCGTGCCAGAATGGGAGACATGGCCGACATCCAGGCTCCGCCGCTGGCGGACCAGCTCTGTTTCGACCTGTACGCCGCATCGCGCGCCGTCACGGCTGCCTACCGGCCGGTCCTCGCTGCCCTGGGGCTGACCTACCCGCAATACCTGGTCCTCATCGTGTTGTGGGAGCGGGAGAGCTGCACCGTGCGTGAGATCGCCGATGCGCTGCGGCTCGACCACGGAACGCTGACGCCGCTGTTGCGCCGCATGGAGGTCAGCGGACTTGTCGCACGTCACCGCGACCACACCGACGAGCGCTTCGTGGTCGTCTCGCTCTCGACCAAGGGTGATGACCTGCGCCGCCACGCCAATCGGATCCAGTGCGACATGAAGGACGCCCTGGGTCTGACCGAAGCGCAGTTCGGCGACCTGCAGGACACGCTGCGGACGTTGACCGCGCGCGTCAGCGCTGATCCGCTGCCCATCTGACCGGAGCTCTTCAGCACTCAGCGGACGGACGCCGGGATCGCCATGAGCTCCTGGGCGAGCAATGAGAAAACACCCGCACCCACGTTTCCGTGGGTCCGGGTGTCTCCGATGTCCTGAGACATCACACTGTCGGGGTGACAGGATTTGAACCTGCGGCCTCGTCGTCCCGAACGACGCGCGCTACCAAGCTGCGCCACACCCCGATCCGCTCTCGCAATCGACGAGCGGCTGCGAAGCACGGCGAGCATACCCGAGCGTTTGGGGCGCCTCGAAATCGGGCCGATCAAGCCTTCGGGGTCAGCGTCATCAGGGTCGCCTCGGGGCGGCAGGCAACGCGGAAGCGGACGTAGGGATTGGTGCCGATGCCGGCGGAGACGTGCAGCCAGGCGGAGCCCGGATCGCCGGGCGCGGAGTCAGCCGGGTGCCGGTGCAGTCCCTTGGCCCGGGCCGGCTCGAGGTCGCAATTGGTGGTCAGCGCCCCGACGCCGGGCAGGCAGACCTGGCCGCCGTGGGTGTGGCCGGCGATGACGGCGTCGTAGCCGTCTGCGGCGTACTGGTCAAGCACGCGGAGGTACGGCGCATGGGTGATCCCCAACCGCACGTCGGCGTCGGGATCGGCTGGTCCGGCGACGGCCGCGAGGTCGTCGTACTTCAGGTGGGGGTCGTCGACGCCGGCGAGCGCGAAGGTCGTGCCCTTGACCGTGACCTGGCCGAGCTCGTTGCACAGGTGCAGCCACCCGCGGTCGACGAAGCGCTCCTTCAGCTCGCGCCACGGCAGCTGCTGGGTGTGGGTGACGCGCTTCCCTGTGTCCGCCATGAGGTAGCGCAGCGGGTTGCGCCAGCCGGGGGAGAAGTAGTCGTTGGACCCGAAGACGGAGACGCCCGGGAGATCGAGCAACGGTCCGAGCGAGTCGAGCACCACCGGCACCGAGCGCATGTGGGCGAGGTTGTCGCCGGTGTCGATCACCAGGTCGGGCGCCAGGTCGGCCAGCGAGCGCAGCCACTGCTGCTTGGCGCGCTGGTCGGGGGCCATGTGGATGTCGCTCAGGTGCAGCACCCGCAGCGCCTGCCTGCCCGCCGGCAGGACCGGCAGGGTGACCTCACGCAGGGTGTACTGCCGCGCCTCCCAGGCGGCGTACGACGCGAGCGTCAGCCCCGCACCCAGGCCCGCGGTCAACGTCAGGCCGAGCGAGCGGCGCAGTAACTCGGGCGAGGGCACGCGGCAAGGCTGCCACAATGGGCGTCATGAGTGCTCTGAAGGACCGACTGCGTGCCGACCTGACCACCGCGATCAAGGCGCGTGACGAGATCCGCTCGTCGACGCTGCGGATGGTGCTCACGGCCATCACCAACGCGGAGGTCGCGGGCAAGGAGCAGCGCGAGCTCTCCGACGACGACATCATCGGCGTGCTGTCCACGGAGGCGAAGCGACGGCGCGAGGCCGCGATCGCATTCGCCGACGGCGACCGTCCGGAGATGGCGGCCAAGGAGGTGGCAGAGGGGGCGGTCATCGCCGACTACCTCCCCGAGGCGCTGAGCGAGGCCGAGATCGCCGAGCTGGTCACCGCCGCGATCGCCCAGACCGGCGCCGCCGACGAGGGCATGCGCGCGATGGGCAAGGTGATGGGCG
>JBDSPC010000477.1:0-4020 GCA_039914485.1 Nocardioides sp. | reverse complement strand
ACGTCTACGGCAACCGGCTGATCGTGAACCACGGCGTGCTCGCCGGGGCCGGCGTCGCGACGATCTACAACCACGCGTCGTCGTACACCGTCAGCACCGGCACGCACGTCCAGCGCGGCGAGGTGATACCGCCAGCGACGGGCATCTGCAGCAGCCTGCTGGTGGGACCGACCCGGCCGCTCGCGGCAGCACGGGCGCGGGCACGGGCCAGGTCACGGGCGGCGATCTTGCGCAGCCGCTCCTCGATCCGCTCCTTCTCCCGCTCGGCCTGCTGGAGCTTTCGTACGTCGTGGGCGCGGATGCGCGCCGCCTCGGAGCGCGCGGACGCGCGCTCACCGACGAGCGTCACCACTGACGCCTTGGCGCTCTCCGCGTCGGCCTCCAACGCCTGGGTCTCGACGAGGTTGGCGGCGGCCTCGTCGCGCTTGACAGCGACGTCGTCACGGGCGGTGGTGACCTGGTCCTTGTGGACCTCGAGGAGCACCTCGGCCGCCTGCAGCCGGTCGTAGTCGCGGGTCTGCTTGTCGACCATCGCGTGGCTGACCTCGGCGCGGCGGCTGAGGTCCTGGGCGGTCTCCGACTCCATCAACGACGCGAACGCCATCAGGTCGGGGTCGCCCTCGGAGTAGAGCCGCATGATCGTGTCGCCCACGACATCGCGCTGGGTGGCCACGTCGGCCTCCCCCGCGACCAGCTCGGCCTCGGCGGTGGCCAGCCTCGCCTCGGCCGCAGCGAGCTCGACGGCGGCAGCCGCGTCGCGCTCCTGGGCGACGGCGAGCTTGCCTCGGGCGGTCGCGAGCGCCGTACGCGCATCGGCGAGCTGGCCCCTGGCGGCCTCGAGCCGGTCGGCTGCCTGGCGCAGCTGCTTGCTCGACTCCTCGACGTGGTCGTGCGCGCGGTCGATCTTCTTCTCGACCTGCTTCTGGCGGTCCTTGAGGCCGTCGTCGGCGGACGCGGTCGGGACGGAGAACGTGCCCAGGGCCAAGGCTGCAGCAACAGTTGCTGCGGCCATGCGGCTGCGGGCGGTACGGGGGAAGGATCGCACCGGGAAGGCCTTACGTGTGTTCGGGGAAGGGAACGCGTCGAAGGTAACCCGGCGAGATCAGACTTTGAGGTATTTGCGTGTCAGTACGAGTGTCGGAAGCACGGTGAGCAGTGGACCGAGGACCGCCACGATGGCCACGGCCACTCCGTATTGCTCGATCCCGATCCACGGAATGAACTGCAATGTGTCCTGTCCGCGCTTCTCGATCCCGAAATACATGAACGCGGCCAGCGCGCCCGTGGCGAGCAGCACGCCGAGGAAAGCGGTCACGAATGCCTCGAGCAGGAAGGGCAGGGCGATGTAGAGCGTCGAGGCGCCGACCAGGCGCATGATGCCGATCTCCTTGCGGCGCGCGAAGGCCGCGAGCCGGATCGTGTTGGCGACCAGCAGCAGCGCCGCCACGATCAGGAAGAGCGCGGTGCCGAGCGAGAGACCGAGCAGGCCGGTGATCACGCCGATGATCGGCTCGATGTACTTGCGCATGTCGCGCACCCCGGAGACGCCGTCGAGTCCGCTGACCGCGCTGACGACGCCTTGATATTGCTCGGGATCCTTGAGCTCGACCCACAGCGACTGGGGCATGTCGTCGACCGTCAGGACGGCGTTCTCGCCCTCGAACTTCTCCTCGCCGTAGAGCTCCTTGACCTTCTCGAAGGCCTCCTCCTTGGTCTCGAGGTCCCAGCCCGCGGCCTCGGGGTTCTCGTCGAGGACGGCCGTGACGGCGTCGCGCTGGGCGTCGGTGACCTCACCGGCGCACGCGGCGTTGCCGTCGTCGGCGGTGCACAGGGAGACCTGGATCTGGAGCTGGCTGCCCCAGTGGTCGGCAGCCTTGCCGGCCTGCATGTAGAAGAGGGCGCCGAGGCCGACCAGGGTCAGGGAGACGAAGAGCGTCAGGATCACCGCGAGGTGCATCGAGAGGTTGCGCCGAAGGCCCTGGCCGAGCTCGGAGAAGACGTAGCGAAGCTGCATGGATCTGTGTCAGTCCTTCTCAGTTGGAGGTGCCGTAGACGCCCTGCGCCTGGTCGCGCACCACACGGCCGTGCTCGAGCTCGATGACCCGCTTGCGCATCTGGTCGACGATGCCGGCGTCGTGGGTGGCCATGACGACGGTCGTGCCCGTGCGGTTGATCCGGTCGAGGAGCTTCATGATCCCGACCGAGGTGGTCGGGTCGAGGTTGCCGGTGGGCTCGTCGGCGATCAGGATCTGCGGCCGGTTGACGAACGCACGGGCGATCGCGACGCGCTGCTGCTCACCGCCGGAGAGCTCGTCGGGCAGCCGGTCACCCTTGCCGGTGAGACCGACCATCTCGAGGGTCTCGGGCACGAGCGTGGCGATGTCGGCGCGCGACTTGCCGATCACCTGCAGGGCGAAGGCGACGTTCTCCGAGACCGTCTTGTTGCCGAGCAGGCGGAAGTCCTGGAAGACCGTGCCGATCTCGCGGCGCAGGCGCGGCACCTTCCAGCTCGCGAGCCGATTGAGCTCCTTGCCGGCGACGTACACACGACCGGTGGTGGGGCGGTATTCCCGCAGCACCAGCCGCAGGAAGGTCGACTTGCCGGATCCGGACGAGCCGACCAGGAAGACGAACTCGCCCTTGTCGACGTCGACCGTCACCTGGTCGAGGGCCGCATGGGCGTGGCCGGGGTAGGTCTTGGTGACCTTCTCGAAGCGAATCACGGCCCCGAGGCTACGCGGTGGACCCAGCCGAACCGGACATCCTGGACCCCAGGAGTGCCTAGGCTGGCTCGGTGCCCGCAACTTCTCGTACGCCGAAGCGCCGGCGCCGCTGCGCCACGGCGCTCGTCGCGACCACGGGAGCGCTCCTGGCGCTGGTCGGCTGCTCGGGCGAGACGCCGCGCCAGCAGCCGGCTGCGGAGCCCACGGTCGAGTCGACGCCCTTGGCGGACTACGACACCGACGGCCTCACCCTGGTCCGCGGCGAGTTCTGCGATCGGGTGACCGAAGCCGCGGTCACGACGGCGCTGGGGGCCGAGGCAGCCGAGACCGCGTCCTGGGCGCCCGGTCGAAGACTGCCCGGCACTCGCGACATCAGCAACGAGTTCGGCTGCTCGTGGACGACCCCGTCGGTGACGGCACGGGCCTGGGTGTTCGCTCCCCCGATCACCCGGGAGCGGGCGAGCGACTTCGCGACGGAGCTCGTGGGGATGAAGTGCGAGGAGCTCGAGGACGCTCCCGCCCTGGGCGACCCGGGCGTGGCGCAGCGGTGCGGACTCAACACGGGCGCGACCCTGACCGGGATCTACGGCCTGGTCGGCGACGCCTGGGTCGGCTGCGAGGTCAACCGCGGTCCCTCGTCGAGCACCTCGTCCACCGAGCCGGCGGAGTCCGCTCGCGTCGGCGAGTGGTGTGTCGCCGTACTCGAGGCACTGCGCTCCGTCTGAGGAGACCCGCCCGCTTGGGCGGACGGGAAGTCGCTGCGCCACACCCCGTGCCTGGAGTCGTTCAGTCCCGGAGGTGCGCGCAGCTACAGCGCCCTGGCCACTGGTCAGTACCTCGCTGTCGCGGGCTACGAACAGGCCGACGGCCAAGCAGGGCGAGAGCTGCAGTCAACGCTGGAGACACTCCGCGGCTGCTACGCCGCCCTGACCGAGAAGTCCCTGCCGGGCGGGGTCACCCTGTTCACCTACGACCTGGGCGGCGACGCCGGGCAGGGCGCCGTCTGGCTGGCCCACAACCAGGACCGGGCCATCATGGTCGCGCTCGACGGAGCGGCGCCACCGATGCCGGCCGGAGTCGGCCCGGCTGTCGGGACGTTCATGACGTCCGTGCTGGCACTCCCCTGGCCGGAGGCGTCCTAGCCTTCGCCGTACGTCGACTCAGTTGGCCTCGGCCTTGTCGGTGCCGCGACGCCAGCGGATGCCGGCCTCGATGAAACCGTCGAGGTCGCCGTCGAAGACCGAGCTGGGGTTGCCGCTCTCGAAGCCGGTGCGGAGGTCCTTGACGATCTGGTAGG
>JBDSPC010000476.1:0-9546 GCA_039914485.1 Nocardioides sp. | reverse complement strand
ACGTCTACGGCAACCGGCTGATCGTGAACCACGGCGTGCTCGCCGGGGCCGGCGTCGCGACGATCTACAACCACGCGTCGTCGTACACCGTCAGCACCGGCACGCACGTCCAGCGCGGCGAGGTGATCGGCTACGTCGGCGACACCGGCTGGTCCACCGCCTGCCACCTGCACTTCACGGTGATGGCCAACGGCAAGGCCGTGGACCCGGCGAACTACTTCTGACCTCGACCTCGATAGTCCGTGACGAACGGACCCTCGATCCGGCGAAGGGAGGGTCCGTTCGTCACGGACTATCCCGATGCGCCGATGCGAACCCGGTTGCAGCCTCTGAGAAGATGGCCGGATGGCCGCCAAGGAGAAGGATCAGCGCAATCGGCTGATCGCGCAGAACAAGAAGGCCCGCCACGATTTCCACATCGAGGACACCTACGAGGCGGGGCTGGTCCTGCAGGGCACCGAGGTCAAGTCGCTGCGTGAAGGCCGGGCCAGTCTGGTCGACGGCTTCGTCGACGTCGACGGCGGCGAGGTGTGGCTGCACAACGTGCACATCCCCGAATACGCGCAGGGTTCGTGGACCAACCACTCCGCCAAGCGCAAGCGCAAGCTGCTCCTGAACCGCTCCGAGATCCACAAGATCGAGCGCAAGATCGGCGACAAGGGCTACACCATCGTCCCGCTCTCCCTCTACTTCAAGGACGGCCGCGCCAAGATCGAGATCGCGTTGGCCAAGGGCAAGAAGGAATACGACAAGCGGCACTCCCTCGCCGAGCGCCAGGCCAACCGCGAGAAGGAGCAGGCCGTCCAGCGCCGCCTCAAGGGCATCACCGACTGATGGGCACGAACGGGGTGTTCGTCTTCCTGCCGTTCTTCTTCAGCGCGCTGGTCATCTTCTTCATCGTGCTGTTCATCGTGATCGCCAAGTTCAGGGTCGTGGAGCAGCCCGGCTCGTCGTCCAGCCCCACTCCCGTCGACTGGCGCGGCCCGGAGGGCTCGGCAGCGTCCGGTCGGTGGAACGGGGAGATCCTCGGCAACGGCGCGATCAGCGCCATGGGTGGGACGCTGGGCTCGACGTTCGGGGTCTTCGAGGTCAAGCAGGGGCTGATGACGTTCACGCCGGACGGTGCGGCCGAACCGAACTGGACGGCCCCGTGCAACTCCCTCGTGGTCGCGCAGCGCGGCTTCATGAGCTTCAACGGTGCCGACGTCTCGATCACCTGGCCGACCGGAGCGGGGGTCTGGCACCAGGCGTCGTGCAACGTCAGCCGCGAGCGGATCAACCGGTTGATGGACAACGACTTCAAGGACCTGCGCGAGCGAGGCTATGCCGCCGAGTTCATCGCCTGCCTCGCCGCCAACGGCGCGCGGGTCAACCAGTGAGCGACCCGCAGGCCGTCCGCGACTGTTGGACCAGGCTCGGGCTGATCGGCCTGATCGACATCCACACGCACTTCCTGCCGCCGCAGGTGATGGCCAAGGTACGGGCCCAGTTCGACTCCGCCGGGCCGCTCATCGGCCGCCCCTGGCCGCTGCACTACCGCGACACGGACGACGCGCTCGTCGAGACCCTGCGCTCCTTCGGGATCGAGCGGTTCAGCGCTCTGTCCTACGCCCACCGCCCCGACATGGCCGACTGGCTCAACGACTGGGCCGCCGACTTCGCGGCTCGCGTCCCCGAGGCGCTGGTGTGCGGCACCTTCTTCCCCGAGGAGTCGGCTGCGGCGTACGTCGAAGCGCGACTCGACACCGTCGAGGTGTTCAAGATCCACGTGCAGGTCGGGAACTTCTCGGTCACGGACCCGCTGCTCGACACGACGTGGGGACTCGTCGCCGAGGCCGGGACCCCGGTGGTGCTGCACGCCGGGAGCGGACCGGTGCCGGCGGCGTACACCGGACCAGGGCCCGTCGCCGAGCTGCTCGCCAGGCACCCGCGACTGCGGCTGGTGATCGCGCACATGGGGGCGCCGGAGTATGTCGAGTTCCTCGAGCTGGCCGAGACCTCCGAGCGGGTCCATCTCGACACGACGATGGCCTTCACCGACTTCTTCTCCGAGATGGGCGGCGTGTTCCCGGTCGACCTGCTGCCGCGGCTGAGCGACCTCGGGCTCGCCGGCAAGGTGCTGCTGGGCTCGGACTTTCCGAACATCCCCTACCCCTATCTCCACCAGCTCGAGTCGCTCGAACGCCTCGGGCTCGGAGACGACTGGCTGCGCGCCGTGTGCCACGACAACGCGGCGGGGCTTCTCCACTGATGATCCGGGCGAGGATTGTCGTCGCGCTGTGTGTCGGCCTGGCTGCCTGCACGAGCGGCGGGGAGCCGATCACGTCCGAGGCGATCGTGGACATCACCCGGGACCACGTCGACCTGGAGCCGATCGACGTCGCGCTGTGGGACGTCTTCACCCGCGAGCTCGGCGAGGAATCACCGGGCGCGCAGCTCGAGTACGCCGACGTGTCGCTGGCCGTCGTCGTCGCCCCCACCACCGACAGCCCGCTGGTGTGCGCCGACGAGTCGTTCTTCGACGAGTGCGTGGACGAGTCGGTCGACGGGCACGACGTGACGCTCGCCTGGCAGGAGCTCGAGCCCGAGGAGGACCCGGGCGTCGTCTATGTCATCGACCGCCGTGACGGCGAGGACGTCGCCGTACAAGTGATCGGGGCGTCCATCACCGACGACCCGCGCAACCTCGATCTGGGGGTGCCGCTCGAGGACCTCGCCGCGCTGGTGACCGACCCGAGACTGAGCCTGACGACGCCCTGAGGGAATGCGGGCGACGGCTGTCGGTGTTGACCCGTAGACTGACCGTCACAACTCAAGAGGGGCTGATCGGTTTCGACTTGGGACGTTAGTCCCAGGGGAAGCGGGTCGAGAAGCCAGCGTCATCTCGTTAACGATCGCTGGAAAACCATAGTTGCCAACTCAAACCGCAACGACTTCGCTCTCGCTGCCTGAGCAGTGATCGAAGGGTCTGACCGGGCACCCGTCCTCGTCCCGGACCCAGGCCTCATTTAGAGGACTTGCTGATCACCTTTGTCAGGAGGGGTGATCGGGACTTTTTCCTGACTGAGTCTGTCGGCGACGTGTCTGTGCGAGCGCCGGGACTGAGAAAACGACATCACTGACTGCACCCGGAGAAGACCTGGTTCGACGCTCGAGGACGCGGGTTCGATTCCCGCCAGCTCCACAGAACGGATTAATTAAGTGTATTCCTGACACGGATACAGGGAGACACACACTAGTATCTCCCTACGAGGGGTTGGTTCCCGGTGAATGCCGGGACGCCTCCCGTAGGGAGGTACTTCGTTTTGCGGACTGTCACGGTCAATCGCTCAGTGTTCATTGGCACGCCCTTCACGTGCTTGGACGGCTGCCCCTCCGAGGCTTCTGAGGCCGTTCGGATGCTGGACCTGTTCTCCATCCCGGACGGGTTCCCCATCGTCACCAACGACGACGGCACGCTCATCGGGTGCGAACGTCTCAACGAGTACCTGTTCAACGCGCACGACCAACGTGCGTACGACACCAAGAGTCTGCGCGAGTTCCACATGTACAACCTGGCCCGACTGCTGCGGTACGTGCGCCGGTCGCGTGCGCAGGACCACGCCGACCAAGAGGGCGTGCCGGTCGAGGACTGGCTGGCGGTCAACGGGGAACCGCAGGTCGACCTCACGGACGCCACCCGAAACGAACTCAAGGCTTACGCCGCTGCACGCGCCAACACGCTTGCCTTGACTTCGCTGCGGACCGAGTTGAGTTGCATGGCCAACTTCTTCCGATACGCCGTCGAGTCGAACTGGGTCGACAGTGACCCCATCCCAAGGTGGAACGGACGGAACACCCTCATCCCACGCGGCATCCCGACTTCACGGGTCTCCAAGTTCCTCAACGGCCCGCAGACCTCTCACTTCCTGCGGGTCGGGCTGCGCGGCGACGTGTCAACCCCCGACACGCGACCATCCTTCCCCGAACGCGACTACTGCTACGGGCTGCTCCTGGCCACCACGGGGCTGCGACGCGAAGAGGCTGGACTGCTCCTCGACGGTGAACTGCCCTACCCCCACGACATGCCCGCTGACGGGGTGCACGCCTTCGAACGCAGCGGCAAGGGCGGCGTCGCCCGCTTCGTCTACATCACCGCTGAAACTGCCAGCGCCATCGACCTCTACCGGCAAACCGAACGCGCCTCGAAGGTCATCAAGGCACAGCCCCGGCTCCGTCGCCTCAAGCGCGAAGGGAGGCTCCTCGTGACCGACGGTTTGACCACCTCGCGCGGCAAACCAGCAGTGTCGGTGGAGGGCCGCAAGATTGCGCTCGTGAACTTCAGCGACGAGGACCGGGCACGAGCCGTCAGCGTCCGCGACGACGGCACCATCGAGCCTCTCGGACTGTTCCTGGCCCGAGGCGGGTTGCCTCCCACCATCAAGTATTGGGACGACCTCTTCGCCGACGCTCGCCAACGAGTTCATCAATCCGGTGACGCCGACCGTCCACCCGCTCACGTCACCGTCGGCCCGCATACGATGCGCCACACGTTCGCTGTTCGGATGCTCGCCGGGCTCATGCGCCAAGGCCGCGAGGCAAGCGACGACTCGTACCAGTTCCTCGCCAACCCCGTTCTGACCGTCAAGGAACTACTCGGGCACGCCAGCATCGAGACGACCCACCGCTACTTGTACGCGGCCGAGACATGGCGCGAAGAGGTCCCCGCCGCATTGCGGTTGGTCGCTGCCGAAACGGTCGGGCACACCCCTGACCGTCCCGGCATCACCCCCTACGACGATTCCGGAACGGACGACTGATGCCACGCGGGTCCTACAGCACCGAACCCACCGACACTCGACGCGAGACTCGCCCACGACTCGCAGTTGATGAGCCCCGCGTCTTCATGTGGAGCCGCTACGGAAACTCCGGCAACGCGTTCATTAAGCCCGGCGAATACGCCTGCGTCCGGCTCGCTGCCGACCTGGCCGACGTGTGGCTGGAAGTGGTGGACGAACTAGGCAGGATGGAGAACGCGCTCTTCGCTGGCGTGAGGCACTTCCTAACCCACGTCGACGGCCAACTACACACGGCGGACGGCCTCGCCGGTTTTGGCGTCGCGAACCTCCGTCGTCGTCATCTCGATGCGTGGGAAGCCGACTTGCTCATTGAGCACCGTGAAGCAAGCAGCGACACTGCATACCGCAAGGCCCTCTATGTGTTCGCGCTGCTGCACCGAATTGAGGATGACGTTCCTGGCACTCTTCACGCTGAGGTGTTGGAGCGGTTGGAGTCCGATACCCGGCTGTGGCATCACCGCAACCCCGGCGTCGCTGCGTTCACTGATGCGGAGGTCAAGCGCATCAGGGGTCGCGCCCACCGGGTGGTGCATGCCCATCTGGCATCAGGACTGACTGAGCCGACCGAGGAGGTTCTGGTTGCCCTCCACGTCATGCTCAGCCTCGCTACTGGGGAACCGCCCGAGGTCATCAGGTCGCTCACGATGAACGACATCGCGGCTACTGCTACCGCCGACGTTGACGAGCCGACCGAACGGCTCGGACACCACGCGCGCCTGTCGTGGCTGGCGGAGCACGATGCTGTGGAACAGTACGCCGTCACGTACGCCAAGCGTCGTGCGCAAGAGACGTACGAGGACGTGTACCAGCGGAGGAACCACGCCGCCCACCGGGCACTCACCAAGGTCTTGCGCATCACCGCAACGCTGCGTGCCGAGAGCGCGAACGAGTCCCTGTGGCTTGTGCGGCGGGCGGACGGCACGGTCACCGAACCCCCGTGGAACAGCGCCGAGTACCGCCTCGACTGGTTCTGCTCGAAGGGTCAGTTGCAGGTGGCCGGTAAGCAGCATTGGATACGGCTTCGCAAGGTCGTCGTCGCCCGTGAGGCAGCAGCCGACCCGACCCGCTACCTGCGCGAACGCCGCCGTCACAGCCCCGAGACGTTCTTCGAGCACTACACCAACAGCGAAGTCCTACGAGCCCAAGCGGGGCGGGTCCTCATCGACTCCATCGACGAGAAGTTCGCGGCCGCCGTCATGGGCCCCACCGTCATCACACCCGACGCCCACGACCTCATGGCCCGAGGCGAGACGGCACCGGGCCTCGACCAACCGACCGCCGCCGCTTTGATTAGGGGCGACCTCGACGGACCCCAAACCGCCTGCCGCGACCCCAAGGACAGCCCGTTCGTCCCGGCCGGGGAGGTCTGCAACCTGTCCATGACCGGGACCTGCTTCGGGTGCGGGAACGCCCTCATCACCGAGCACCACCTGCCCGCTGCGCTCGTCATTGCGGAGGTTGCCAACCCCGACCGTGCCGCCGACCGCGACGTGTGGGTCAACTACTGGAAACCCATCTACGACATCATCACGCAAGTCGTCCTCCCTGCGTTTCCCCCGGAGGCCATCGCCATCGCGCGGACCCGGACTCACCTCGTCCCGCTTGACCTCGGCACCCGCAACGACCTGAGGGGTCCCGATGACGACTAGCCAACTCGATGTCGCCCGCGAGCGGGGCCCGTTCTTCCCCGTCGGGGCACCCGTTTGGGCGCTACGCAGCGACGGGCCCTTGCACGGCGACCCGGTGTGGGACTTCACCGCGCTCGTCACCCGCACGAGCCAAGGCGAACGTCGCATCGACCTTACGGACCTCGAAGACGGTTACCGCCACGACGTTGCCACCGTCCTGGGCATCTTGGCTCAACCCGACCACCCCAACGTGATCAGCGCAGGCGTCGTACGCAGGGGCGTTGCGGCACCCACCGCCAGCGTTGCTGAGACCTTCCACAGGCTTCGCACCATCACTCGCTGGGCGCACAGCAAGGGGCTCAGCACGTTTGCCGTCTGGACCCCAAACGACGCAGACAGCCTCCTCGCAGCGCTCCGCAACGGGACCCACCGAGAAGACGCTGAGAGTGGACTGAGCCCATCGACCATCCGGTCTTTCATCAACGCCCTGAGGCTGGCACGAACCTTCTCGTCAGCACTCAAACACCCTCTGTCGTTCATGCCGTGGGGTGCCCGCAAGTCGTCCGAGATTGCGGGCGAGGCGAAGGCCATCGAGAACGTCACCGCCCCGCTGCCTTGGGAGACGTGGGCACCGCTCGTTGCCGGTGCCTGGGCGTTCGTGGACCGCTTCTCTCCCGACATCATCGCCGCCAACCAAGCCGTCCGCGCGCTACCGCCAGAACCGCGAGGAACAGGCGGGTGGGACACCTTCCAGCAATGGCACGCCAGTGGCGGGGTGCTGCCCCTAGCCACGGGATTCGGTAGGTCCCCGCAACCACGAGGGACCCCCAACCTGCGGCTCCTCTGCCGCACCCTGCGGGTCAACGACAACTTCCTCAATCCTGCCCACAACATGTACAAGCCCGAGGCTGCCCAGATGGTCGCCGACATGGCAGCCGACCCAACCCGCAGCACCTACGGTGGACTCCTCACCGCCAGCGTCACCGTCACCCACGAAGACGGGCGCACCACGCCGTGGGTCAGCGAAGTCGGGCTTGGCGAACACGAGTACCTCATCAGCGCCCTGCGAGGTGCCTGCTACGTCATCATCGCCTCACTCACCGGCACCCGCGACAGCGAACTCCAAGACATGGAACGCGACGCCATCACCGTCGCCGACGGCCTCCACGCCATCACCAGCGTCCAGACCAAGGGACGCGTCCGCAACGCCGAAGGCCAGACCCGCACATGGTGGGCACCCAAGCCCGTCACCCGCGCCGTAGGAGTTCTCGGACAAGTCTCCCCGCACCCCACCCACCTGTTCGCCCGCAGCGCCACCAACGTCGGCACGTACAACCCGACCCGTGACATCGGTCGCCTCATCGACTTCATCAACGACGACCCCGCCCACCGGCCCGGACGAGGACACGGGTTGGCATTGACGCGGATCGCAAACATCGCCGATACGGGCGTCCACGCCACCTCTTTGCGGCGCTCCTTTTCTGTCTACGCCGTCACCAAACCCGGTGCCGAACTCGGGCTCGGAATCCAACTCGGCCACTCCGCTTGGCGGCTCGTATCCGGCTACGCCTCAGACGGACGCCAACGCGCCATCAAACACATGGACGGGGCCCGCCGCGCAGTCCTCCGCGACGAAGCCATGCAACTCATCACCGGCGACACGCCACTCGCAGGCACACCCGCCGCCGACATTCTCAACTTCCGAGCCCAAATTGTCACCGACCCAGAACGCGCAGCACGCCTCGCCGACCAAGTAGCCGACCGGCTCCACCTCGGCCTCAGCAACGACTGCATGTTCAACCCAGCCACCAGCGGTTGCGGCACCGACGGCCCACACCTGACCGACCACTACTGCATCGGCGACGACTGCGCAAACGCCCTCTTCACCCCGAACCACACCCCAGTCATCACCAACGCCATCGAACGAATCGACCTGGCTCTCGACAACCCGCGCGGACACCCAGACCTCAACACCCGGATGCGCCGCGACCGACAAAACCTCGCACGACTACGACGCGAACTCACGCCCGCAGAGGACGACGACTGATGCCAGCACCCCAACGCAAACGCACCTCAGACGAGACCTTCAAGCGCATCGTCGAAGCCATCGAGAAAATGGCAGCCGACGACGAATCGCCACGCACCAAGCGGGAGATTGAACGACTCACCGGCTACGGACACGACGCCGTCGCCCGTGCCTTCCGCCAGGACGCCACTGAGGACAACGACTACCGCATCACAGCCAAGTTCAAAGCCCTCACCGCCGAACTCACCGCATCACGCGTCAGCCCCGACCGCGACAAGCAAATCGCCATCCAACGCGAGAACCGCGAACTCAAGGACCAAGTGCGGCACCTGAACCAGATGCTCGACGCCCACGCGATGTCCCTCTTCGCGGTCCACCTGCGCGACACCCATGCAACAGCAGTCGACGCGACGACGAACGCTGGCGTGGTTCCTATCCGACGACGCCGCCGAGACGACGAGTGATGTTCGCAGGACGCCGCACGCCCACGTGCACTCAGTGCCCGCTTCGCGGCAGATGGGTGCATCCGCAGGCCGTGCTATCCATTCGGACCTAGCATCCCCCTGTGAACTCAAAGGAGCAGGCGGCGTTCGACGCACTGACCGCAGAACTGAACGAAGCCCTCATGGCGTGGGGCGAACCCGCCGTTGCCGACCACCCGGCTTTCTCTGTGGAGCCTGGCTGGTTCCCTGGGTCTCTGCATGTGCACGTGGTGCGCGAGGGCGCAGCCCCGTTTGTCTTCATCACCGAGGACGATTGGGTCCGGGTCGATGTGGGCGTGCTGCCCGAAGTGCTGGGCTTTCCGCTCTTTTCTAGGAAGCGTCGCTGGCGGCGGCGGCTCGTCACGTTCGCTGAGGCCCTCCCGCGTCTCTTGACTTCCTCGGTAACTGTCACGCGGAATGGGCGCAGACGGTTGGTCTCCCTCACTGACGAAAGCGGGGAGGTATGGAGTCGCTACACGAACTTCACGCGCGCCTCCGGAGAAGGCCCCGCAGATGGCACCTTTCAGGCAGTGGTCACACGTCCGCGACGTGTAGAGCCGAACAGGTAGACG
>JBDSPC010000181.1:0-4590 GCA_039914485.1 Nocardioides sp. | reverse complement strand
GTGGACGCGAGGACGGCCAGCGGCGCCGACAGGCCGGCGCCGATGATCCCGGCCATCGACACCCGGGCGTTGGCCTTCACCAACGTCAGGCTCGGCGGGACGAGTCGGGGTACGGCGGCGGCGCGCGTCACGCCGTACGCCTTGGACGCCACCAGCACACCGAGAGCGGCGGGGAACAACCAGCGTGAGTCCGTCGCGACGGCCGTGGCCAGCACCCAGCACAGGAAGGCCCGGACCGCCATCGTGGAGCCGATGGCCCACCGGCGACCGTGGCTGAAGCGGTCGAGGAACGGGCCGATCAGCGGCGCGACGATCGCGAAGGGCAGCATCGTCAACGCGAGGAACAGCGCGACCTGGCCGCGCGCCTCGCCGGTGGGGACCTGGAAGAAGAGCGTGCCGGCGAGCGAGATGGCGACGGCCGCGTCGCCGGCGGCGTTGAAGGCGTGCAGCCCGATCAGCTGGGAGAGGCCGGACTCGCCGGCGCCCTCGGCGCGCGCGGCGCGCCGCGCCTGACGGGCGGTGTACTTCCCGGCGCGGGTGGTGACCCGGGTGGCGCCCGCGACCCCGCGTCCGACCCCCCGGCCGGCCGCGCGCACGCCCCGGCCGGCGCCGGCGATCCGCTTCGAGGCCGTGGAGGCGGTCGGCGGCTCGTGCTCGGAGGTCATGGGGCAATCCTGCCGTGTGGGTGGGTCACGATCGTGCAGCAGGCGTCCGGATGGCAGGTCGAACTGACAGACCACCGTCGGGTTTGCGATGATGCGCCGGTGACTGACCTCGACGAGACCTCGCCCGACGCCATCTTGGCCGCGGCCGTCGAGGACGCGCGAGCCGTCCTTCTCGACCTCGCCGGCGCCTCCGACTTCGGAGACCACCTGGCCGTGTACCGCGAGGACGACCTCGTGGTGACGCACACGTTCGCCTGCACGCGCCCCGGCTACCTCGGCTGGCACTGGTCGGTGACGCTGACCCGCGACGCCGACTCCAGCAAGGCGACGGTCAACGAGGCCGTGCTGCTGCCCGGCGCCGAGGCGATCGTGGCCCCGTCGTGGGTGCCCTACAAGGAGCGCCTCCAGCCCGGCGACCTGTCCCCGGGCGACCTGCTCCCCGTCGAGGACGAGGACGTGCGCCTGGTCCCCACCTACTCCTTCGGCGACGACCCGCTCGATGCCGACGCCAAGGCGCAGGTGCGCCAGGTCGCCAAGGACCTCGGCCTCGGCCGCGTCCGCACCCTCTCCGTCGAGGGCACCGACATGGCCGCCGAGCGGTGGTACGCCGGTGACGGCGGCCCCGAGGCGCCGATCGCCAAGAGTGCGCCCGACTCCTGCTACACCTGCGGTTTCCTGGTCCGGCTTGCCGGTCCGCTCTCGGACACCTTCGGCGTCTGCGCCAACGGCAACGCCAACGACGACGGCAAGGTCGTGACGGTCAACCACGGCTGTGGTGCGCACTCCGAGGTCAAGCTCGCCCGCAAGCAGCAGCCGATCCCGGTGCCCGACCACGTCTTCGACACGCTGACCGACGACGAGTTCGTGTCCCTCTAGCCCGCGCTGAGTACCCACACGGCGTAGTCGTCGTTGGGGGCGTGCAGCTCGTAGCTGCCGAACCGCCAGTCCACGACGAGCCCCGCAGCTGTCGCGTCGGCGACGAACTCATCGGCGGGGTAGGTCCGGCTGCCGAACTTGGTCGCGCTCAGGTGGAAGCCCGCCAGGATCCGCCCGCCGGGCGCGAGCAGGGTCTTCAGGTGGGCCAGCACGGCGCGCTCGGTGCCCTCGGCCATGTAGATGAAGACGTTGCCGACCACGACGAGCAGGTCGAACGGCTCGAGCGCCGGGATCGCGAGCGCCTCGTGGGGCAGCACTGGCATGTCGCCGTACGTCGACTGCGACTGCTCGCGCAGCGCGGGATCCGGCTCCGTGGCGACCACGTCGTGACCTCGGGCAGTCAGGGCAGCGCTGATCCGGCCCATGCCGGACCCGACGTCGAGGATCCGCGCGTGCCGCCCGACGAGCGCATCGGCGAGGCGGGCCTCGCCCGCGACGTCTGCGCCCTCGGCGAGCAGGGCGGCGAAGTGCTGGCCGTAGCCGCGGTTGCCATCACCGGCGAGCTCCCACCGGGTGGGTGGCAGGCCCGAAGGATCGGTCATTCGGCGTCGAGCTCGGCGCGGGCCCTGCGCCGCCGGCGGCAGTACTCCAGGCCGAACAGGCCGATCCCGAAGCCGGCCATGCAGGTCCACAGCCACCAGGTGCGACCGCTGTCCTCGAGCGCGCCGTAGAACGGCAGCAGCGCGATGAAGGCGACCAGCCAGAGGGCCGTGCCCACCTCAGCGGTGCGCACGCCGTCGACATCCAGCGGATCGACCTGGGCAACGATGTAGGTGCGGTTGCCGATCTCGTGCTGCGTCGTCTCGTCGTCCCTCAGCTCCACGTCCCCCACGCTACTCCCCGATTCTGCAAGACTCCCGACCGTGACGGACAAGACGACCACCAGGACCCCCACGCCCGCCGGCGGCATCGACGGCTTCTTCCGGATCAGCGAGCGGGGCTCGACCGTCCCGCGCGAGATCCGCGGTGGCGTCGTGACGTTCCTGACGATGGCCTACATCATCGTGCTGAACCCGATCATCCTGCTCCAGGGCCAGGACATGAACGGCGACGTCCTCGGCACCTTCTCGCAGATCGCGGCCGCGACCGCGCTGGCCGCCGGGGTGTTGACGATCCTCATGGGCGTCGTGGCCAACTACCCGCTCGCGCTCGCGACCGGCCTCGGCCTCAACGCGTTCGTGACGTTCTCCGTGGCCAGCCAGATGACGTGGTCCGACGCGATGGGCCTGGTCGTCATCGAGGGCCTGATCATCCTCGTCCTGGTGCTCACCGGCTTCCGTGAGGCGGTCTTCCACGCCGTACCTGCCCAGCTCAAGATCGCCATCTCGGTCGGCATCGGCCTGTTCATCGCCCTCATCGGTCTCGTCGATGCCGGGTTCGTACGTCGCACCGGGGTCGGCCCCGTCCCCGTCGAGCTCGGCATTGCCGGTCAGCTCGCAGGCTGGCCGGTCCTCGTGTTCGTGATCGGGCTGGTCCTGGTCATCGCGCTCTACGTGCGCAAGGTCAAGGGCGCCATCCTCATCTCGATCGCCGTCACGACGGTCATCGCGATCATCGTCGAGAAGGTGGCGAAGGTCGGTCCGACGTTCACCGCCGACGGGGTCAACCCGAAGGGCTGGAACCTCAACGTGCCAGCCCTGCCCGACAAGATCGTCGACGTCCCCGACTTCGGCATCATCGGCAACTTCAACCTGCTCGGTTCCTGGGAGAACGCCGGCGTCGTCACTGTCGTGCTGCTGGTCTTCACGCTGCTGCTCGCCGACTTCTTCGACACGATGGGCACCATGACCGCGATCGGCGCCGAGGCCGGCCTGCTCGACGACGAGGGCAACCCGCCGAACACCAGGCGCATCCTGATCGTCGACTCGATCGCCGCGGCGGCGGGTGGCGCCGCGAGTGTCTCCAGCAACACGTCGTACATCGAGAGCGCCGCCGGTGTCGGTGAAGGAGCCCGCACCGGGTTGGCCTCCGTGGTGACGGGAGTGCTGTTCCTGCTGACCACGCTGTTCGCGCCGCTCGTCGTGATCGTCCCCAATGAGGCGGCCGTCCCGGCCCTGGTCCTGGTCGGCTTCCTGATGATGCAGCAGGTGCGTGGCATCGACTGGGACGACCTCGAGATCGCGATCCCGGCGTTCCTGACGATCGTGTTGATGCCCTTCACCTACTCGATCTCCGCCGGGATCGGTGCCGGCTTCCTCGCCTACGTCCTGATTAAGGTCGTGCGCGCCAAGGCCAAGGACATCCACCCGCTGATGTGGGTCGTCGCGGCGATGTTCGTTCTGTACTTCGCGATCAGCCCGATCACCTCCTGGGTGGGCTGACGCTCCTCGTCCGAGGTCGGGCGGGAGGTCGCGCCACCGGAATAGTTAGCAAGACTAATGAGTTATGCTAACGATATGCCGACCGTCCACGCCGCCGCCCGCACTGACGCGGGGCTCGCCTCCGAGCTCCGCATGTCCGTCATGCGCATCCGGCGACGGCTGGCGAGCGAGCGTCACCCCGACAACGACCTGAGCCTCGGCTCGATGGCGGTGCTCGGCTGGCTGTTCCGCAACCCGGACGGTCTGACCCTCGGTCAGCTGGCTCGCGCCGAGAAGGTGCAGCCGCCGTCGATGACCCGCACGGTGGGGGCGCTCGAGGCCGAGGGCCTCGTCACCCGCCGTGCCCACGAGACCGACGGTCGCCAGATGATCATCGCCCTCTCGGAGCAGGGTCGCGCGACCTTGCTCGCCGACCGCACCCGGCGCGACGCGTGGCTGGCCAAGCGACTCTCCGACCTCACCGCCGACGAGCGCCAGATCCTGCGCGCCGCCGCGCCCATCCTCGATCGCCTCTCGCAGGCCGACTGATCGCATCGCGACCGACACAAGGAGCACGAACACAGATTTGAGTCCCACCTTCCGCTCGCTGCGCAATCCCAACTACCGCCTGTACGCCGCAGGCGGAGTCGTGTCCAACACGGGCACCTGGATGCAGCGGGTTGCCCAGG
>JBDSPC010000174.1:0-7364 GCA_039914485.1 Nocardioides sp. | reverse complement strand
CGTGAGATTGAGTCGGACATCTTCCCGATGCATCACCTCGCCTTCCAGGACGGCTGCATCCACGCCGAGAACGTCGGCGGCGACATCGAAACCGTCCTCAACCGTCGCGCAGTCATCGGCGCGTTCCCGTGGAAGATCGAGGGCGGCGAAGCCTGCCCGTGCCGGATCATGGCCTTCTTCGACTGCGGCGAGGACGAGGTCATCGAGGGACTTCTCGGCGCTTGATCCACTGGTCACCCAACCCGCGACACTGTGGCGGGCCGGCCGCCCGGCCCGCCACGCGATCCACCGATGACGACGAGAGGCCGAACCCATGCTGTTGACCAACGAGTTCGAGGTCGAGACCGACCTGGAGCAGACCTGGACCCTCCTGACCGACCTTGAGCGGATCATGCCGTGCCTGCCGGGCGCCAGCCTAGACGGCCGCGATGGCGAGAACTACCACGGGAGCGTGAAGATCAAGGTCGGGCCGATCAGCGCCCACTTCAAGGGAACCGCGTTCTTCGCGCAGAAGGACGACGTCGCCCACACCGCTGTCATCTCGGCCAGCGGCAAGGACCCCAAGGGCCAGGCAGCGGCCAACGCCCAGATCGCGGCGCGGCTAGAGCCCGTCGGCCCCACCCGGACCCGGGTCCTCATCGACACCGAGCTCGACATCTCGGGCCGGATGGCACAGTTCGGCCGCGGCGCCATCGCCGACGTGAGCAACCGGCTGATGGGCCAGTTCGCGGACAACCTCAGCGTCCAGCTCGTGGGCTCCCCGAGCGGCGCCGTGCCGGTCGCGGGTCCTGCTGCGGTCCCCGCAGGGCCGACTCAGTTCGCGGCCGCCCTCACTCCCCCGGCCGCGGCGCCGGCAGCAGCCGACATGGACCTGATGTCGCTCGTGCTGCCGATGGTCAAGGAGCGCTACGGCCAGGCGATCGCCGGCGGCCTGATCGGCTTCGTCCTCAGCTGGCTCGCGTTCGGGCGGAAGCGATGACGGAGCGACTGGCCCGCCTGATTCCCGGGCAGCTCGACCCCGCCCAGCGAGCCGTCTACGACGGCATCGCGGCAGGCGACCGGGCCAAGGGAGTCCAGCACTTCCCCCTCACCGCCGACGACGGGTCCCTCAACGGACCGTTCGGGGTGATGCTTCATGCACCCGGCGTCGGGGCGGCGCTCCAAGAACTGGGCTCGACGATCCGTTTCCACACCGACCTGTCGACCAGGGTTCGCGAGATCGCGATCCTGCAGGTCGCCCAGGCGACGGGAAGCGAGTTCGAGTGGTGGGCGCACGAGCGGGTCGGACGCGCCGCCGGGCTGACCGACACGGAGCTGATGCAGCTGTCGCTCGGCGCGTTCGGCGGCGAGGACCCGGTGGAGTCGGCATCGGCAGCGTTCGTTGCCAACCTGCTGGCCTCCAGCAGCGTCACCGACAAGGAGTATGCCGCTGCGGCCGCCGTCCTCAGCAGCGAGCAGCTGATCGACCTGACCGTGCTGGTCGGCTACTACCGGACGCTCGCGCAGCTGATGACGGTCTTCTCGGTCGGCGTGCCGGATGGCGAGCGCACCCCCGTCGGCGAGCACCGCCACGCCCACTGAGGCACCCCGCCGTGCGTGACGTGCTGCCCGAGCTGATGGCGTGGTGGGAAAGCGGCGAGGCGGTCGGGGTCGGGACGGTTGTCGCGACCTTCAAGTCAGCACCGAGACCTCCGGGCGCCTCAATGCTCGTCGGGCCAGACAGCACGGTCGTCGGCTCCGTCTCCGGAGGCTGCGTCGAGGGCGCCGTCTACGACTTAGCGCAGTCCGTCGTGGCATCCGGAGAACCCGAGCTCGTGCGATACGGAGTGTCGGACGAGGCCGGCTACGCCGTGGGACTCACCTGCGGCGGCCTGCTGGACGTGTGGGTCGAGAAGGTCTCGCGTACGTCGTTCCCGGAGCTGTCCGACCTGGCCGAGGAGATCGATGCCGGCCGCCCAGTCGCCCTGGCCACTGTCATCGACCACCCCGACCGGTCCCGGATAGGCCATCGCCTGCTCGTTCGGCCGGGCGACGTGTCGTCCTCCGCGCCCACCCGGCCAGACACCGCCATCCGGGACGACGCCATCGGCCTGCTCGCCGTCGGGACCAACGCGACTCTGACCTACGGTCCGGACGGCCAGCGCCGAGGTGAGGGCATGCGGGTCTTCGTCTCGTCATTCGCGCCCGCCCCCCGACTGCTGGTCTTCGGAGCAATCGACTTCGCCGCAGCCATGGCCAGGGTCGGCCGAATGCTCGGCTACCGCGTCACTGTGTGCGACGCGAGGCCCATGTTCGCCACGACAGCGCGGTTCCCCGACGCCGACGAGGTGGTGGTCGACTGGCCGCACCGCTATCTGGCCGCAGAGGCCGCTGCGGGTCGGGTCGATGCGCGAACGGTCGTCACCGTGCTGACGCACGAGCCGAAGTTCGACGTACCCCTGCTCGAAGCAGCCCTGCGCCTGGATCTGGCCTACGTCGGCGCGATGGGCTCCCGCCGCACCCACGACGAGCGGATGGCGCGGTTGAGGGAGGGCGGCACGAGCGCCGACGACCTCGACCGCCTGTCCAGTCCGATCGGTTTGGACCTCGGGGCGCGCACACCGGAAGAGACAGCGATCAGCATCGCGGCCGAGATCATTGCGCGACGCTGGGGCGGGTCCGGGCAACCGCTCGCGGTCACGGCCGGACCAATCCACCACGAGGGCTCGACTATGCTTCAATAGACTTGAAATCATTCAACTCTGCCGAAGGAACCGTCATGTCGTTAGCCGCTCTTCTCCGCCCCTCAGCGGACCACTCCCAGGTGACGCTGTCCGAGCTGCCTGACCGCCCTCTCGGTAGGGACGAGGTCCGGGTCGACGTGGCGTATGCCGGCATCAACTTCTGGGAGATCTTGCAGCGCCACGGCCGGGTGCCCATAGGCGACCCCGCTGTCCCCGGCACCGAGGGATCCGGGCGCGTCGCCGACGTCGGTGACGCCGTCACCGGCGTGTCAATGGGAGACCGTGTCGCCTGGTCGAAGGTGCCGGGCAGCTACGCCGCGACCGTCACCGGGCCCGCGAGCGCGTTCCTCCGGGTGCCGGACTCGGTCGACGACGAGACGGCCGCGGGACTCCTGTTCCAGGGCGTCACGGCGCAGTACCTCGCTACCGATACCTGGCCACTCGGCCCGGGTGACATTGCTGTTGTCACGGCGGCCTCCGGCGGCGTCGGGCTGCTGCTCACGCAACTGCTGGTGGATCGCGGCGCCGAGGTCGTGGCCATGGTGTCGTCAGAGACCAAGGCCGCCGCAGCGACGCGTGCAGGTGCAGGCAAGGTTCTGACCTACGCCGGCGACGCGGGCGAGGCGCTCCGAGCCGCCGGCATCGGCGGTGCCGCCGCCGTCTTCGACTCGGTGGGCGGCACGGTCGCGCGTTCCCTCGTGGGCGCGCTGCGACCACGCGGGGCGATGGTGCTCTACGGTGCGGCATCCGGTGAGGAGGCCGGCATCTCCAGCAACTCGCTCGGCGCGGGCTCCTACTTCGTCACCCGCACCGCCGGCCGCGACTACGCGCTGACTCCCGCGGAGCACAGCGCCCGCGCGAACGACGTGCTCGCTCGCGCCGCAGCAGGCACTCTGAGCGTGGAGGTCGGTGGCAGCTGGCCGCTCGCCGAGGTCGAGCAGGCCTGGGACGCACTGGAGTCCCGGACCACGACCGGCAAGCTGCTGCTCAAGCCCTGACCCGAAAATCACGCTGACCCGTCAAGGAGTTCCCGACGGGTCAGCGTGGTGGTGCCTGGCTCGGGTCAGGCTCGGCGTGACTCCCACGCCGAAACGAGGTCGTCGCCGTCCATGACCAATCCGGTGTTGAGCGACATGATCTTGAGCGCGGCGTCCTCGAGTTCGTCGTTGGTGCCGGCGACGCAGTCGCGGACGGTGATCACCCGGTAGTTCAGGTTGGACGCGTCGAACGCCGTGTTGAGGATGCAGCAGTCGGTCATGGCGCCGGTGAGCACGATCGTCTGGATCCCCCATTGGCGCAGGAGGAAGTCCAGGTCGGTCGGGTAGAACGCCGAGAGCCTCTTCTTGCCCGAGACGATCTCGTCACTCGGCTCGACCCGGGTGCGGAACTCCTGCCACCGGGTGCCTGCCAGGGCGTGGTCCTCGACGCCGGGGATGCCACCGACGTACTCCACGAAGCCGAGACGCCAGGCACTCGGGATGCCCTTCACGTCATCCTCGCCGGACGCGCGCAGCGTCGAGCGGACGTGCACGATCCGTGCACCCAGCGCTCGCGCCCGATCGTGCAGGTCGTCGACCTTGTCCACGATCGCCCGGCCGCGCGGCGCGGGGCACGGGCAGTCGGGGTCCTCGGAGAGGTGGCCCTCGTGCATGTCGACCGAGACGACTGCCGTGCGGGACACGTCGAGGTAGCGCTCGTAGGCCGAGTCGTCCGGGAGCGGCCGACGGACACCGTAGAGATATGAGTGATCAGGCACGGATGACTCCTTCGAGGGTCACTGGGTGAGGGTGCGCGGGGCGTTGGACCGCATCCGTGCACTGACGACGAGCATTAGGATGACGACGACCCAGGGCAGCGCGCCGAGCAGCTGGACCGGGATGTCCGATCCTTGCGCGATCCGCAGCTTGAGTGCGTCGAGGAGGGCGATGAGGAGAGCGCCGGCGACGGCACCCGAGACCGTCCAGCGCCCGAGAATGACGATAGCGATGACGATCAGACCACGACCACCGACGATGTTCGGGGCATAGGCGCCGGTGGCGCCGAGGGACAGGGCAGCACCTCCGAGACCGGCGAGAAGACCGCACGCGATCAGTGCGTACGTCTGCACCCGACGCGAGTCCGAGCCGCGACGCTGCGCCGCACCAGGGTCGTGGCCGACTGCGGTCACGACGATGCCGGTGCGTGTGCGCGCGAAGAGGAACCACGCCCCGATCGCTGCCAGGATCGCCAGGTAGTAGAAGAGGTTCTGCGCGAAGAGCGGAGACCCGATGACCGGGATGTCGCTCAGCACCGGGATGGTGATGGTCTTCAGCGAAGGGGTCGCGTCCAGCCAGCCACTCTGGACGTAGAGGAAGTTGGCGAGGCCGGGCACCAGGACGAAGAGGGCAAACCCGACCAAGATCGCATTGCCTCGCAGCCAGACGGCTCCGACAGCCATCATCAGCGCGATCAGGGCACCGGCGAAGGCCGCCACGACGACGGCCACCGGCAGGCCCCAGGCGAGCGTCGCGGCGACGTACGCCATGAACGCACCGGCGGTCATCATGCCCTCGAGCCCGATGTTCATCACCCCGGCCCGCTGGGCGATCAGCTCGCCGAGCGCTGCCAGCAAGAGCGGCACCATGAGCCGGATCGCGCTGTTGAGCACGGCTTCCGTGACGTCCATCAGGATTCCTTCCCGTCCGAGAGGGCGGCGACTGGGGGTGTGGCCGACGCGGGCGGTCGGGCGGCATAGGCGAGCAGGATCAGACCGAGGAGAACCTGGACGATCTCGGGCGAGACACCGGCGCCCACCTGAAGCGAGTCGCCGCCGTGCAACAGGAAGCCGAGTGCGACAGCTGCGACGACGATGCCGAGGGGATGCAGCAGGCCCAGCAGTGCGACGAACAGCCCGGCGTAGCCGACCGGCTCGGCAATGCCCTGGTAGAGCCGGTGGTCCACGCCCGCGACCTGGACCCAGCCGGCAAGGCCGGCCCCGAGACCGCCGGTCGCCATGAGACCGATGACGTAGCGCTTGCGACTGACCCGCGCCTGGCGCAGAAGTTGGGGGTTGGCCCCGAAGACGCGGAGCTTGTAGCCCATGCGCGAGCGGCCCGCCAGCAAGAGCAGCGGCACCAGGAGCAGGGCCAGAACCAGACCGATGTGTGCGCGCGTGTCCGGGATGATGACCGGCAGAGACGCGCTCGGGGGCAGCACGTCCGATTGGGGAAGATTGGCGAAGTCGCTCTGCATCGGCCCGTTGAGCAGGTAGCCGAGGACGGAGATCATGATGAAGTTGATCGCTAGGGTGGAGATGATCTCGTTCACTCCGAAGTAGGCCTTCAGCCCGCCGGGGACGATCGCGACCGCGACGCCGGCGATCGCTGACGCGAGGGCGCAGCAGGCAAGCACGAGCAGGTTGCTCTGCCCCGGCATCGCGAGCGCTACCAGCGTCGCAGCCAGCGCCCCGGCGCCCATCTGACCGGGAGAGCCGATGTTGTAGAGCCCGGCGCGCAGCGACGGCACCAAGGTGGCAGCGATCAGCAGCAGCGGGGTGGCACGGATCAGCACCTCGCCGAAGTTGCGCGGCGTCCCGAACGACGAGTCGAGCATTGACTGCGCGGCGCCGAGCGGGTCGACCCCGACGGACGCCAGCAGGATGCCGACAACGAGCAGCGCGACACCCAGCGAGACAAGAGGAGTCAGAGCTCGCCGGTCCAGAACGGGCCGGCGCCGTACGGCTGTCAAGGAGATGCTCATCAGGCCACCCCACCCAGGAGCCGACCGACGGTTTCTGCGTCGCTGTCGACATCGATCTCGCCGACGACGCGACCAGCGAACAGCACCACGATTCGATGTGCGAACTGTCGCAGCTCGTCAAGGTCCGGGCTGATCATCACGACTCCTGCATTTTCCTGGGCCGCGCTCAGGAGCGCGTCCTTCACGTCTTGGATGGCGCGCACGTCCAAACCCCGGAAGGGGTTGTGTGCGACGACCAGGCACGGGGACTCCTGGAGTTCTCGCCCGACGACCAGCCGTTGCTGGTTGCCCCCGGAGAGCGTGGAGATCGGTGCCGATGCTCCACCGTGGCGGACGTTCGACCTCTCGAGCACGTCGTCGACGAACTCGTCGACACGAGACCGGTTGAACCAAGGTCCTTGCTGGAGCTCGGGACGGCGGTGTCCGTGGAGGAGCAGGTTGTCGCGAAGACTGAGCGTCATCGCGACCGCGTCACGGTGACGATTCTCGGGAACGTACGCGATTGCCTCGCCCGTGACGTCGACCTGACCCTTGCGGGGTCGCGTGAATCCGGCGAGTACTTCGGCCAGCGTGGTCTGGCCACTGCCGACCACTCCTGCAATCCCGAGCACCTCCCCGGAGCGGACCGTGAGGTCGAGGCCGTCGAGGGCTGCTTCGCCCGCGAACGGAGAGGGTGCGTAGACGCCTTTCAGGCGACACACGACTGGGCGGTCCTGGGCTGTCAGCGGCCCGGGCACGGCCAAGTCACCCAGGGCGAGGTGCACCAGGTCGCTGGCTCCATCGAAGGAAGTCGGATCCTCTCCCACCATCTCGCGGGCGAGCTGGGAGACGGTCACCGTGTGTCCGTCGTGGGCGCCGACCACGGCGCCGCGGCGCAGGACCGTGATTCTGTCCGCGAGCTCG
>JBDSPC010000114.1:0-5337 GCA_039914485.1 Nocardioides sp. | reverse complement strand
GCCTGATCAACCAGCACGGCCCGCTCGCGGTCGGGCTCTCCGGCGAGGACGCCGGGCTCTTCACGGCGAAGGCCACCAACACCATCGTCGACGGCGAGGAGGTCGACCTCGGCCTCGTCGGTGAGGTTGCGCACGTCCGCCCCGAGGCGGTGCTCGACCTCGTCGAAGCCGGCCGGATCCCGGTGATCTCCAGTGTGGCCCCCGACGTCGACGGACTGGTCCACAACGTCAACGCCGACACCGCAGCCGCGGCGCTGGCGGTGGCCCTCGGTGCGGAGAAGCTGCTCGTGCTCACGGATGTCGAGGGCCTCTACCGCGACTACGGCAACTCCGACGACGTGATCCAGGAGATCAGCCCCGAGTCCCTCCTCGAGATGCTGCCGTCCCTCGACGCCGGCATGGTGCCCAAGATGACCGCCTGCCACCAGGCCGTCGCCAACGGCGTGCCACGCGCCACCGTCGTCGACGGACGCGAGCCCCACGCCGTACTACTCGAGATCTTCACCGACGAGGGCGTCGGCACCCAGGTGCTGCCCGGCGTCGCGACCAAGCTCCGCAAGGCGCTCTCCGCGCATGGAGGCGAATCATGACCTGGCAACAGCGCTACGAGTCCAACCTGATGAACACCTTCGGCACGCCCAAGCTGCTGCTCACCCGCGGCGAGGGCGCACACGTCTGGGACGCCGACGGCAAGGAGTACGTCGACTTCCTCGGCGGCATCGCCGTGAACGCCCTCGGCCACGCCCACCCGGCGATCGTCGAGGCCGTCACTGGGCAGCTCCAGTCCCTGGGGCACGTCTCCAACTTCTTCGCCTCCGAGCCCCAGCTCACTCTCGCCGAACGCCTCCTCGGCCTGCTCGGTGCGGAGGGGCGGGTCTTCTTCACCAACTCCGGCACCGAGGCCAACGAGGCCGCGTTCAAGCTCACGCGCCGCACCGGCCGAACCCACGTCGTCGCGACTGAGGGCGCCTTCCACGGGCGCACCATGGGCGCGCTGGCGCTCACTTCGAAGGCCGCCTACCGCGAGCCCTTCGAGCCGCTCCCGGGCACCGTCACCTTCGTCCCGTACGGCGACGCCGCCGCCCTCGCAGCGGCCGTCACCGACGACACGGCAGCCGTCGTGCTCGAACCCATCCAGGGCGAGGCCGGCGTGCGCGTGCCGCCGGCCGGCTACCTCGCGGCCGCCCGACAGGCCTGCGACGACCACGGCGCGCTGCTGTGGCTCGACGAGGTGCAGACCGGCATCGGCCGCACCGGCGCGTGGTTCGCCCACCAGCTGTCGAGCGGGCAAGGCGTCACGCCCGACATCGTCACGCTGGCCAAGGGCCTCGGCGGCGGCATCCCGATCGGCGCGACCATCGGCCTCGGCAAGGCCGGCGCGCTGCTGGAGCCCGGCAACCACGGCACCACCTTCGGCGGCAACCCGGTCGCGTGTGCGGCCGCGCTCGCCGTCCTCGACACGATCGTGAAGGACGGGCTGCTCGACCACGCCAGCGCGCTCGGCAAGACCCTGCGCGACGGCCTCGGCGAGGACGCCCGCGTGTCCGAGACCCGTGGTGAAGGGCTGATGATCGGCCTCGAGCTGACCGTGGACGCCCCGTCGGTCGTCGCCGCCGCGATGGCCCACGGCTTCATCCTCAACGCGACCGGCCCCAGCACGATCCGGCTCGTGCCGCCGCTCGTGCTCACCGACGCAGACGCGCAGAGCCTGATGGCCGCCTGGGCGGCGATCCTGGACGCCAGCGAGGTGTCCGCGTGACCCGCCACCTCCTGGCCGACGACGACCTGACTCCGGCCGAGCAGGCCGAGGTCCTGGCCCTCGCCGCCGCGATGAAGAAGGACCCCTACGGCCCCAAGCCGCTGGCCGGCCCGAAGACCGTCGCGCTCGTCTTCGACCGTCCGACGCTGCGTACCCAGGTCTCCTTCACGGCCGGCATCGCCGAGCTCGGCGGCAACCCGATGACCGTCGACGGCGGCCTGGCCGCCATGGGCTCGCGCGAGTCCGTCGAGGACGTCGCCCGGGTGCTCGGGCGGCAGTCGTCCGCCATCGTCTGGCGCACCGCCCACCAGGCCGACCTCGACACGATGGCGTCCTACGCACGTGTCCCGGTCGTGAATGCGCTGACCGACGACTTCCACCCGTGCCAGCTGCTGGCCGACCTGCAGACGGTGCAGGAGCGACTCGGCACCCTGGGCGGGGTGCGCGTCGCGTTCGTCGGCGACGGCGCCTGCAACATGGGCAACTCCTGGGTGCTCGCCGGCGCCACCGCCGGCCTGCACGTCACCGTGGCGGCGCCCGTCGGCTTCGAACCTGCGGCCGACGTCGTGGAGCGCGCGCAGGACATCGCCAAGGGCACCGGCGGCAGCGTCGTCATCGGCACCGACCCCGTCGCCGCAGTCACCGGGGCACAGGTGGTCGTCACCGACACCTGGGTCTCGATGGGTCGCGAGGAGGAGGCCGCCGAACGGCTCGAGCTGTTTGCGCCGTACGCCGTCACGAGCGAGCTGCTCGCACACGCCGCGCCGGACGCCATGGTGCTGCACTGCCTGCCCGCCTACCGCGGCAAGGAGATCAGCGCCGAGGTCATCGACGGGCCGCAGAGTGCCGTGTGGGACGAGGCCGAGAACCGCCGCCACGCGCAGAAGGCGGTCCTCGCCTGGCTCCTGGCGAAGAGCGAGGGGGACTCATGAGCAGCTCCGCCATCAGCCCGATGACCAAGAACGCCCGGCACCAGCGGATCATCGACCTCGTGACCAACCAGGCCGTCCGGTCACAGACCGAGCTGGCCGAGCTGCTCGCCCAGCACGACGTCCACGTCACCCAGGCCACGCTCAGCCGCGACCTCGTCGAGCTCGACGCGGTCAAGGTCCGCAGCAAGGCAGGACCGCTCGTCTATGCGGTGCCCGCCGAGGGCGGCGACCGCGGACCCGCCAGCACCCGCGAGGCAGCCGGTGCCACCGAGCGACTCGCACGACTGTGCGCCGAGCTGCTCGTCAGTGCCGACGCCAGCGCCAACCTCGTCGTCCTGCGTACGCCGCCGGGCGCGGCCCAGTTCCTGGCCAGCGCCTTCGACCGGGCCGACCTGGGCGACGTGCTCGGCACCATCGCCGGCGACGACACCGTGCTCGTCATCGGACGTGATCCACTCGGCGGCGACGCCCTCGCCCGCCGCTTCCTCGAACTCGCGAACCACCACACCGCAAAGGATGACCAGTAAGTGAGCAAGGTCCTCACCTCCCTTCCCGTCGGCGAGCGCGTCGGCATCGCCTTCTCCGGAGGGCTCGACACCTCCGTGGCCGTCGCCTGGATGCGCGAGAAGGGTGCCGTCCCGTGCACCTACACCGCCGACATCGGTCAGGCCGACGAGCCGGACATCTCCGGTGTCCCCGGTCGAGCCAAGCAGTACGGCGCCGAGATCGCCCGCGCCGTCGACTGCCGTGCCTCGTTGGTGGAGGAGGGCCTGGCCGCGATGGCGTGCGGCGCCTTCCACATCCGCTCCGGTGGCCGCACCTACTTCAACACCACACCGCTCGGCCGCGCCGTCACAGGCATGATGCTCGTGCGCGCGATGCACGAGGACGGCGTCGACATCTGGGGTGACGGGTCGACCTTCAAGGGCAACGACATCGAGCGGTTCTACCGCTACGGCCTGCTCGCCAACCCGGAGCTGCGCATCTACAAGCCGTGGCTCGACGCCGACTTCGTGCACGAGCTCGGTGGCCGCGACGAGATGAGCCAGTGGCTCACCGAGCGCGACCTGCCCTACCGCGACAGCAAGGAGAAGGCCTACTCCACCGACGCCAACATCTGGGGCGCCACCCACGAGGCCAAGACCCTCGAGCACCTCGACGTCTCGCTCGAGACCGTCGAGCCGATCATGGGCGTGAAGTTCTGGGATCCGTCCGTCGTCATCGAGACCGAGGACGTCACGGTCCGCTTCGACCAGGGCCGTCCCGTCGCGATCAACGGTGAGACCATCCCCGACGCCGTTCAGCTGGTGCTCAGGGCCAACGAGATCGGTGGGCGCCACGGGCTCGGCATGTCCGACCAGATCGAGAACCGCATCATCGAGGCCAAGTCGCGCGGCATCTACGAAGCGCCCGGCATGGCGCTGCTGTGGATCGCCTACGAGCGCCTGCTCAACGCCGTGCACAACGAGGACACGATCGCCAACTACCACTACGAGGGTCGCCGGCTCGGACGGCTGCTCTACGAGGGCCGCTGGCTCGACCCCCAGGCGCTGATGATGCGCGAGGCCATCCAGCGCTGGGTCGCCTCGCTGGTCACCGGCGAGGTGACGCTGCGGCTGCGTCGTGGTGAGGACTACACGGTGCTCGCCACCGACGGGCCGGCGTTCTCCTACCACCCCGACAAGCTGTCGATGGAGCGCACCGACAACGCCGTCTTCGGTCCGACCGACCGCATCGGCCAGCTGACGATGCGCAACCTCGACATCGCCGACTCGCGCAGCAAGCTCGAGCTCTACGCCAGCCAGCCGCAGGACCAGGGCCACGTGCTCGTCGAGAACGGCAACCTCTTCGGCGAGATCGAGCCCGGGGGAGCGGACCGCATCGCGCGCCGCAACGGGGCTGACAAGCTCGACGACGAGGCGCTCGACCACGCGGCGATGGACGTCGGTACCGACTGATGGGTGAGGTCAGCACGACCAACGAGGGCAAGTTGTGGGGCGGCCGGTTCGAGGGCGGACCGTCGCCGGAGCTGGAGGCGCTCTCGCGCTCGACCCACTTCGACTGGCGGCTGGCGCTCTACGACATCGCCGGCTCGCACGCCCATGCGAAGGCGCTCGGAGCTGCCGGTCTGCTGACGGCCGACGAGGAGAACGAGCTGCACCGCGGGCTCGACGTGCTCACGGAGGCGTTCACCTCGGGCCGGCTGCTGCCCGCACCCTCCGACGAGGACGTGCACGGCGCACTCGAGCGGCTGCTGATCGAGGAGGTCGGCCCGGAGGTCGGCGGCAAACTGCGGGCGGGACGGTCGCGCAACGACCAGATCGCCACGCTCTTCCGCTGCTACCTGCTCGACCACGGCCGCGTGCTGGCCGGCCTCGTCCTCGACCTCGTGGAGGCGCTCGCCACCCAGGCGAAGGCCCACCACGGCGCCATCATGCCGGGGCGCACGCACCTGCAGCACGCCCAGCCCGTGCTGCTGTCCCACCACCTGCTGGCGCACGCATGGGCATTGCTGCGTGACGTCGACCGGCTGGGGGACTGGCAGGACCGGGTCCGGTCGGATTCGCCGTACGGGTCCGGAGCGCTCGCCGGCCAGAGCCTCGGTCTCGATCCCGAGCTCGTCGCCACGGAGCTCGGCTTCACCGG
>JBDSPC010000103.1:0-11497 GCA_039914485.1 Nocardioides sp. | reverse complement strand
GCCAAGCCCTTCGTGACGCACCACAACGCGCTCGACCAGCAGATGTTTTTGCGCATCGCGCCCGAGCTGTACCTCAAGCGGCTGGTGGTCGGCGGCTTCGAACGGGTGTTCGAGATCAACCGAAGCTTTCGCAACGAGGGCATCTCGGTGCGACACAACCCCGAGTTCACGATGATGGAGTTCTATGCCGCGTACTGGGACCACCACGACCTGATGGACTACACCGAGCAGGTGCTGCGCCACGCCGCGCGCTGTGCGACCGGCTCGGCGCTGCTCAGCTATGCCGGCAGGCCGGTCGACCTCGACCAGCGCTTCACCCGCATGACGGTGCGCGAGGCGCTGGTGGCGCACGCCGGCATGAGCGAGGCCGAAGCCATCGATGCCGGGGCGTTGCACGCGAAGCTGCGCTCGCTCGGCCACGAGCCGCCGGCGCACTGGACCCTGGCCGAGCTGCAGTTCCTCCTTGCCGTTGGCCGCGGACACCATCTCGGCGTGCACGTCCTTCACATCGCTCGTCGTGAACGTGATCCCGGGCTGTGGCGCGAACTCGCGGTGGGTGAACACCCAGGTCGGCTGCTCGTAGGCCCACGTCTCGCCGGTGTGGGCGTTGTGATCGAGGATCCACTGGTAGGTCGTGGCGCCCATGCAGATGGCGCCGACGTCCTTGATGAAGTCGCCGTAGTTGAGCGGACCGGCCTCGTCCTGGTCCTGCACGAAGAGCCAGTCGAGCGAGTCGTGCTCGTCTGCGATGTAGCCGTCGAGCGTGGTCGCGCTGTAGAAGACCGTCTTCATTTCTCGTTCCTCTTCCTCAGCCAGGTGATGGGGTCGCCGTGGTCGATCTCGTGCCCGGACGCGCGCAGCATCAGGCGCACGAGCTGGCGGCGGTGCGCGCCGAACGTCAGCACGTGCGCGAGCACGCTGCCGATCTGGAAGCTCTCGGGCGGGTCGCAGAGCGCGTCGATCAACCGGTCGTCCCAGGCGTTGCGACGCTCGACGTCACGGACCACCTCGAGCCAGCGGGGCGCGATCGCGTCGTGCCGCGCCCTGAGCGAGGCGGGATCGTCGCCGCCCTTCGTCGGGAAGTCGGCGCCGTCGAAGGTGGCCGTCCAGACCTCCTTGCTCCAGATGTGCCCGTCCAGCACGGCGGCGGCCGACGGCTCCGTGCCGTCCCACGACAGCACCGTCTGGCCGGGGAGCACCTCGCGGCGGTAGTCCGCCTCGGGGATGCCCTTGACGACGTCGATCAGGTGGTCGGTGTCGTCCAGGTCGTGCTGGAAGAGCTGTGCCGCGACGTGCATCAGGGTCGCCTCCTCGGCGTCGTGGACCCAGAGACTCAGGGGTGGATGGAAGTGCACACCGTTGGGTGCGGTCAGCCAGTGGGCGCGGATGTCGCCGCGCGCCGTGAAGGCGCTCGGCGGCGCGCCGTACGCCTTGGTGAAGGCTCGGCTGAAGCCCTCGAGCGATTCGTAGCCCGCCTCCCAGGCGGTGTCGGTGACGCTCGTCTCGCCGGCGAGCCGCCAAGCGGCGCGTTCGAGCATCACCCGTCGCCGCAGCGCCACGGGTGACTCGCCGGTGCCGCGCGACACCTCGCGGCTGAAGTGGAACGACGAGGCGAATGCGTCGGAGGCCATGTCGTCGAGGCGCGGGTTCTCCTCGTCGAGCACCGCGTCGAGCAGCTCGCGCAGTCGGTCCCGTCCGGTCATGCGCCCAGTCTGGCCGTCCTCGCGACCGGGCGCATGACCGTTCTTGCTCGCTACTTCGGGTCGACCACCCGCGCGGACCCGCCACCGCGGCGGACCGGCTCGGAGACGGCCGTGAGCTGGCCACCGGGTCCGAACTCGATCGCGGTCGCCGCCCCGATCTGTGCCGCGCTCGTGAACGCGTCACCCGCGGGCACGAGGGTGTGGCCGAGGGCGGTCAGCGCTGCGCCGTACGCCGTGATGAACTCGGGTTCGGAGGAGACGCTGGCCGTGTTGCGCGGACTCGAGCGCGGCGCCGCGATGGCCTGCTCGACGCTCATGTCGAGGTCGATCCGGTTGACCAGCATCTGCAGCACGGTGGTGATGATCGTGGAGCCACCGGGCGAGCCGAGGGCCAGGAACGGATTGCCGTCCTTGAGCACGATCGTCGGGCTCATCGAGCTGCGCGGGCGCTTGCCCGGCTGGATCCGGTTGGGGTCGGCCGCGTCGTAGACGGTCGAGAAGTCGGTGAGCTCGTTGTTGAGCAGGAAGCCGTGTCCCGGCACGACCATCCCCGAGCCGCCGGTCTGCTCGATGGTGAGGGTGTATTCGACGACGTTGCCCCACTTGTCGGCCACCGTGAGGTTGGTGGTGGAGATGTTCTCGGTGTCCGTGTCGGTCGTCCCGCTCGCGGGCGGTGCCGGGCAGAGACCGTCGTACGCCGCCGCGTCGCCCGCCGCGACCGGCTTGACCGCCGCCTTGGCGGGATCGATGGCGCAGGCGCGCTCGGCGGCGTACTTGTCGCTGAGCAGCGTCGGGAGGGGTACGTCGACGTAGCGCGGGTCGCCGACGTACTTCGCGCGGTCGGCGAAGGCCAGCGCACCAGCTTCGAGGTAGGTGTGCAGCACCTGCTCGGGCGTCTTCCCGGTGAAGTCGGTGCGCTCGAGGATGTTCAGCGCCTCGCCCACGGTGGAGCCGCCGCTCGACGAGGGCGCCATGCCGTAGACGTCGTAGCCGCGGTAGGAGACCTTGGTCGGCGCCTGGCCGAGCACCTGGTAGTCCTTGAGGTCACTGCGCGAGAGGTAGCCCTTCGGCACCGGGAGATCGGTGCCCTTGCTCGTGCGCGGCTTGCGCACCACGTCGACCATGAGCTTGGCGAGGTCGCCCCGGTAGAACGCCTTCGTGCCGCGCTCGGCGATGTCGGCATACGTCGCGGCCAGCTCGGGGTTGGTGAAGATCGAGCCGACCTCGGGGGCGTCGCCCTTCGGCAGGAACAGCTTCTTCGTGGCAGGGAACGCGCGGAACCGCTCCTCGTTGTCGAGGGTCTGCTCGCGGAACGTCTCGTCGACCTTGAAGCCACGGGTCGCGACCTTGATCGCCGGCTTGAGCGCGTCGGCCATGCTCAGGGTGCCGAACTTCTTCAGCGCCCTCTCCCACGTCGCCGGCGTGCCGGGCGTGCCGACGCTGACGCCGCTCGTCACGAGCTCCGGCGTGAAGTTGTAGGGCTTGCCGGTCGCCGGGTCGATGAAGGCGTCGTTGGGCATCTTCTTCGGCGCGGTCTCGCGGCCGTCGATGGTGCTGACCTTGCCGGTCTCGGCGTCGTAGAAGACGAAGTAGCCGCCGCCACCGAGGCCGGCGCTGTAGGGCTCCGTCACGCCGAGCGTGGCGGCCGCGGCGACAGCAGCGTCAGCGGCGTTGCCGCCCTTCTTGAGCACCTTGAGGGCGGCCGCACTCGCCTCGGGATCGACGGTCGAGACGGCACCGCCCGTGCCGACGGCGGTGGGTGTCTTGCCCGTCGGCCGGTCGGCCGGGGCGTCGGCGGGGGCCGGCGCAGCCGTCACGAGCAGGCTCGCGACGAGGGCGGATGTGGCGGTGATGGTGAGGGCAGGGGTGAAACGCATGGACTACCTCCCGAGAGTTGAGATCCCTCCACCTTGCTCTGTGGTCGCCCATCTGTCGACCACCCCCGCGGAGGAAACGGCGGCGAGTGCCTGGGCCAGGCGGTCGTCGTCGTCGAACCGGACCCAGACGACGCGCGGGTCCTTGCGGAACCAGCCGTCCTGGCGGCGCGCGAACCTCCGGGTCGCCGACTGCGTCCGTTCGACGGCCTCGTCGCGGCTGATCTCCCCCCGCAGGAAGGCGATCGCCTCGCGGTAGCCGATCGCACGCCTCGCCGTCTGGCCCCTCTCGAGCCCCTCGTCGAGCAGGCGCTCGACCTCCTCGACGAACCCGTCGGCGTACATCTCCTGCACGCGTACGGCGATGCGCGCATCGAGGGAGGGGCGGTCGATGTCGACCCCGATCTGCACGCTGTGCGGGTCGGCATAGGTGGGCGTCGGGAGGCTGGCGGAGTAGGGGCGCCCGGTGAGCGCGATGACCTCGAGCGCCCGCACGATGCGGCGCCCGTTGTCGGGGCCGATCTTCGCGGCGGCCTGCGCATCGAGACTCTTGAGGCGCTCGTGCAGCTTGTTCGGGCCCACTGACTCGAGCTCCACCTCCAGCTCACGCCGCAGCGACTCATCGGTGCCGGGGAAGTCGAAGCGGTCCAGGATCGCGCGGGTGTAGAGCGCGCTGCCGCCGACCAGGACGGGCGTCCTGTCGCGGCCGCGGATCTCGTCGATCTCGGCGCGGGCCCAGCCCTGGAAGTCGTGCACCGTCGACGTCTCCGTGACGTCGAGCCGGTCGAGCAGGTGGTGCTCGATCCCGCGACGCTGCGATGGCGGGAGCTTCGCCGTACCGACATCCATGCCGCGGTAGAGCTGCATCGCGTCGGTGTTCACGATCTCGCCGCCGAGCTCGTGCGCGAGATCGAGGCTGAGACCGGTCTTGCCGGACGCCGTCGCGCCCACGATCGCGACGATCGGCAGGGGGTTCGCATCCGGGGGCATGCTGGCCAGTGTTTCAAACGCGAGCGGTCCAGACAGAGGCCGCACCGACGCGATCGACTCGCTCGACGGCAAGAACGACGACATCAAGTAGTCACCCGCTTCTGGCCCGGCCGTTCATCCCTCGGGGTGGTTGTGCGACCGGTGGCAGGGGTGCGTGACTGGCAGTGGAGCCGGGACCTGCCGGCGCGAACCCTCGGAGGGACCATGAGCCAGCCCACGATCGAGCCGTCGTCGCCGACCACGCCCGACCCGCCGCCGCCCATCCCCACCGACCCGGGCACCCCGGCCGACCCGAGTCCGGTGGACCCCGGCCTGCCGACCGACCCCGGCAATCCGGCGACCGGCGAGGAGCGCGACCCGCGCCCCTGACGACGTGACGACGCCCGTTAGGTTGGCCCACGTGAGCTTCGTGGTGGTGCCTGCGTCGTACGTCTACCTGCTCCGCGACGGCAACGATGGCACCGAGGTGCTCCTCCAGCTGCGCCAGGGCACGCCCTACATGGACGGCCACTGGGCCGCCGCGGCCGCCGGCCACGTCGAGCGCGGCGAGACGGCCTACGCCGCAGCGCAACGCGAGGCAACCGAGGAGCTCGGCATCACTGAAGTCGACTTGAGCTTCGAGTTCACCATGCAGCGCACGCAAGGCGGCGAGCCCATCGACGAACGCGTCGACTTCTTCTTCACCGCACGCGCCTGGGTCGGCAAGCCGAGGATCGTGGAGCCAGACAAGGCGGGCGAGCTGCGCTGGTGCCCGATCGCCGAGCTCCCGTCGCCGATGGTGCCGCACGAGGCCTTCGCGCTCAGCCAGCTCGGCACGTCCCACCGCTATCTCAGCCACGGATTCGACACCACTGGAGGTCAGCCATGAACGACGAAGATCTCGGCCCGCAGCCCGACCCGATCGTCGAGGAGAAGGAGCCCAACCCGGGCGGCGCCGACGCGATCCCCGAGGCCGCCGAGGACGAGGGCCTCGCCCGCGACCTCGACCCCCTGGCCAACCCGGCCGTCGACGAGGTGATGCCCGAGGAGATCTCCCAGCCGGACTCGGAGAAGACCCAGGCACCCGACGGCCACGCCGACGACGCCGAGTCCGGTGAAGAGCGCGACCCCGAGGCCGGCCAGGAGGCCGAGGACGGATCGGTCGAGCCGCCCGCCTGACGCCTGAAGACAGCGGTATCGCTCAGTCACCCAGTGGCTGGGCGATACCGCTGTCTCGTTGTCCACAGGCTCGACACTCGTGGTGGCGCCGCGACGGGGGGCACCGCAGGCTGGACTGATGAGCAACACCGCCGAGGAATCGAGTCCCGCCGACGAGGTCGCGCGCATCCTGTCGCTGCAGCACGGTGTGATCTCCAGGGCTCAGGCCATCGAGGCCGGGCTCGCTGACCACGACATCCGCCGCTTGGTCCGTCGGCGTGCCTGGGTGCTGCTGCTTCCCGGCGTCTGTCTCAACCACACCGGCGAGCCCACCTGGCTGCAACGCGCCTGGGCGTCCACCCTGTACGCCGGCGACTCCGCGCTCTGCCACGACTCGGCCCTGAGAGCATCCGAGGGCCCTGGCAAGACGACGCGCGACGAGTCGGTGGTCCACGTCGCCATCGACCGCGACCGTCGCATCTTGTCGCCGGTCGCGTGGCTCGTCGTGCATCGGCTGGCCGACTTCGACGACAAGGTGCGCCGCAACGCCTCGCCACCGACGGTCCGGATCGAGCACGCACTTCTCGACGTCGCGGCCGAGGCAGCGACCGACTTCGCAGCGGTCGGCGTCCTCACCGATGCGGTGTCAGCGCGTCGCATCACCGCAGATCGCGTCCTGGCCGCGCTGCAGACACGGTCGAGGATTCCCCGTCGGGCCTTCCTCACGGGGGTGCTGTCGGACATCCGCGACGGCACCCACTCCGTGCTCGAGCACGGCTACCTGCATCGGGTCGAGCGGGCGCACTGCCTTCCACGTGCCTCTCGTCAGCTGGCTGAGCTGACCTTGAGGGGCAAGGTCTACCGCGACGCCGCCTACGAGCAGTTCGGCGTCTATGTCGAGCTCGACGGTCGCGCCACGCACGGCACGGCCCAGGCGCACGACCAGGACCTGGCTCGCGACCTCGCCGCAGTGGGCGAGCAGAAGCTCACCCTGCGACTCGGCTGGCGGCAGGTGTACGGCGACCAGTGCTCGACGGCCGCCCAGGTCGCCGCCGTGCTGACCAAACGCGGCTGGACGGGCACATTCGAGCGCTGCCCCGATTGTCCCTGAAGACAGCGGTGTTCCCCAGTCACTGGGTGACTGCGCGATACCGCCCTCTTCGCGTGAGCGATCAGCCGCAGGCGGGTGCGGGCGGCAGCGGGGCGGGCACACCGAGCGTCGGCATGCCGAGCCCGATGCCGGCCGGCGTGGACGGCTCGGAGAAGCGACGCTCCCAGGCGTCGCCGGCTCGCGTGCGGCGTACGGACAGAACCGGGCCGTCGGCGACGAGGTGGTGCGGCGCGGCCTTGGTGACCTCGACGATCACCATGTCGCCGGGGCGGACGCCGTCGGCACCGACAGGGCTGAAGTGCACGAGCCGGTTGTCCGGGCCCCGGCCCGAGAGGCGGTGCGTGGCGGCGTCCTTGCGGCCCTCGCCCTCCGAGACCATCAGCTCGACGGCGCGACCGACGAGCGCCTTGGCCTCGTCCCAGGCGACCTGGTTCACGACGTCGACGAGCCGCTGGTAGCGATCGCGCACGACGTCGGGCGGCACCTGCTCGTCCATGGTCGCGGCGGGAGTGCCGGGGCGCGGTGAGTACTGGAACGTGAACGCGTTGGCGAACCGCGACTGCCGGACGACCTCGAGCGTCGCGAGGAAGTCCTCCTCGGTCTCGCCGGGGAACCCCACGATGATGTCGGTGGTGATCGCCGCGTCGGGCATCGCCTCGCGCACGCGCTCGATGATCCCGAGGAACTTCGAGGATCGGTAGGACCGGCGCATCGCCTTCAGCACTCGGTCGGAGCCCGACTGCAGCGGCATGTGCAGCTGGTGCATGACGTTGGGCGTCTCGGTCATGGCGGCGATGACGTCGTCGGTGAACTCGGCCGGGTGCGGGGACGTGAACCGGACACGCTCCAGACCGGGGATCGCGCCGCACGAGCGGAGCAGCTTGGAGAAGGCCTGGCGATCGCCGAACTCCACGCCGTAGGCGTTGACGTTCTGCCCGAGCAGGGTGATCTCGGTGACGCCCTCGGCGACCAGCGCCTCGATCTCGGCCAGGATCTCGCCGGGTCGGCGGTCCTTCTCCTTGCCGCGGAGCGCGGGGACGATGCAGAACGTGCAGGTGTTGTTGCACCCGACGGAGATCGAGACCCACGCGGCGTACGCCGAATCGCGCTTCGTCGGCAGGGTCGAGGGGAAGACCGACAGCGATTCGAGGATCTCGACCTGCGCCTCGTCCAGGGACCGAGCGCGGTCCAGGAGGGCCGGCAGGGAGCCGATGTTGTGCGTGCCGAAGACGACGTCGACGTAGGGCGCCTTCTTGATGATCGTGTCGCGGTCCTTCTGCGCCATGCAACCGCCGACGGCGATCTGCATGTGCGGGTTGGCCGCCTTGACCGGCGCGAGGTGCGAGAGGTTGCCGTAGAGCTTGTTGTCGGCGTTCTCACGCACGGCGCAGGTGTTGAAGACGACCACGTCGGCCTGCGTGCCGGCCGCCGTCGCGACGTAGCCCGCATCCTCCAGCAGCCCGGTCAGGCGCTCGGAGTCGTGGACGTTCATCTGGCACCCGTAGGTCTTGACCTCGTAGGTGCGCGGCTGGCTCTCGCTGACGGTGCTCATGACCCGCCAAGGGTACGGCGAGGCGGGGACCGACCTCGAATTCCCAGCGTGGTCTACACCAGTTCGCGCAAAACCCTCACACGTTCCACGAAAAGTCCACAGACTGGTAACAATCCCTTCCCACGGGTCCAGCTGTTTCCACATCTCGGAGTCCCCTGTGCGCCCACTTCCCCGCCGTGCCAGCGCCTTCTTCGCCGCCCTGGCCCTCGTCCTGCCAGTGTCCCTTCTCCTCGCGCCGGCGCCGGCACAGTCCGACACGCGGGGCACGGGCGTCGCGCGCAAGATCATCGGCCGCGGCGTCCTGCTTGCGCTTCCGCCCATCGTGCAGTCGGGCACCTCCCCCTCCGCCCCGCCCTCCACGGGACAGGTCGTGGCCACGTTCGAACCGGCACGCCCCGGCCGCCCGGTGCTGCTGGAGCGCTGGTCCGGAGGCAAGTGGCGACAGGTCGCACGCAAGCGCCAGGACTCGTGGGGGTCGGCCTCCTTCCCGGCACCGGCCGGCACCTACCGCTCACGCACGCTGACCGATCGAGACGGCGACGTGCTGACCGGCCGGGTCGTCACCCGGGACTGGACGCCCGCCTTCGAGGACACGTTCTCGGGCACGAGCGTCGACGCCACCGTGTGGAGCGACCAACGTCGTGAGCACGAGAGCGTCTACGCGCCGCGCACCTGCACGCGCACCGACCCGGCGGCGCGGCGGGTCGAGGGAGGCGTGCTGCACCTCGGCATCGCACTCGACCCCGCTCGTCTCGACCAGCGCTGTCACTACACGACCGACGCCGGGGCAGGAGAGCAGGCCTTCCTGCTCACCAGCCAGATCGCCACCGAGCAGACCCGGCTGTTCCGCCACGGCATCGCGGCCGCGCGCATGAAGCCGCAGCAGGCCAAGGGCATGCACTCGTCCTTCTGGCTGCTGCCCGAGGCAACGAAGTTCACCGACGGCGATCCGAGCGCCGGCACCGAGATCGATGTCATGGAGTTCTTCGGCGAGGCGCCGAACGGCCGCGAGACGATCGGCTCGTTTGTCAGCTACTACGAGCCCGGGTGGCAGAACGTGCAGTACGGCGGGATGTTCCGCGAGGCGCGCCAAGCCCTCGGGGACGGCGCCCGCTGGTGGGACGAGTTCCACGTCTTCTCGGTGGAGTGGACCCCCCGCGAGTACATCTTCCGAGTCGACGGGCGTGAGTACCACCGCGAGACCAATGCGGTCTCCCAGGCGCAGCAATACCTCGTGCTGTCCATGCTCGCCTCCGATCACGAGCTTGCCGAGCTCACCGCGGACGAGCTGGACGACACCGCCCAGGTCGACTGGGTCAGGGTGTACGACGCAGAGTCGACGACTGCTACGAGGTCGACCCGGGCGCGCTAGCGGCCGCGGTCCTTCGTCACCGGGTCATCACGATTCGCACACCTTGGCCATGCGCGATGGCCCGATCGGGCCATGTGCAGATAGGTTGCCGACATGACCGCGCTGGAGCAGGAGCCCCGCTCAGCGGGGCGAGGTGAACCACTCGTCGTGCTCGCAGGGGTGCAGAAGCACTTCGGGGCGCTGCATGCGCTCAAGGACATCGAGCTGACGGTGACGCGCGGCGAGGTGGTCGTGGTGATCGGCCCGTCCGGCTCGGGCAAGTCGACGTTGTGCCGAGCGATCAACCGGCTCGAGACCATCGACGAGGGCTCGATCACCCTGGACGGCACGCCGCTGCCGGCGGAGGGCAAGGCGCTGGCCAAGCTCCGCGCGGAGGTCGGCATGGTCTTCCAGAGCTTCAACCTCTTCGCGCACAAGACGATCCTGGAGAACGTCACCCTCGGCCCGATCAAGGTCCGCGGGGTCGGCAAGGCCGCGGCCGAGACGAAGGCCCGCGAGCTGCTCGAGCGGGTCGGCGTCGGCCACCAGGCCGACAAGTACCCCGCCCAGCTCTCCGGAGGCCAGCAGCAGCGCGTGGCCATTGCCCGCGCCCTTGCGATGGAGCCGAAGGTGATGCTCTTCGACGAGCCCACCTCCGCGCTCGACCCGGAGATGATCAAGGAGGTCCTCGACGTCATGGTCGACCTCGCCAAGCAGGGCATGACGATGATCGTGGTCACCCACGAGATGGGCTTCGCGCGTACGGCGGCCGACCGGGTCGTCTTCATGGCGGACGGCGTGATCGTCGAGGAGAACACCCCCGAGGAGTTCTTCACCCACCCCAAGTCGGACCGGGCCAAGGACTTCCTCGGCAAGATCCTCAAGCACTAGCCGCACACTCTCTCGGAGTAGTCCCAACGGGGGATCTCCACTCGGGCTCCACCAATGTTCACCACATCAAGGAGATTCAGATGCGATTCATCCGTACCAAGGCCGCGATCGTGGCCGCCGGCCTGGCCCTCTCACTCGCCGCGTGCGGTGACGACGGCGGCGACGAGGTCGAGGTCGCCACCGACACCGAGTTCGAGGCCGGCACCACCATGGCCAAGATCGCCGACGCCGGGACCGTCACCGTCGGCACCAAGTTCGACCAGCCTGGCTTCGGCCTGCAGAACCTCGAGGGAGTGCCCGAGGGCTTCGACGTCGAGGTCGCCAAGATCATCGCCGCCGCCCTGGGCATCGCCGAGGAGGACATCGAGTGGAAGGAGAGCACCTCCGACATTCGTGAGCAGGTGATCGAGGACGGCGAGGTCGACTACGTCGTCGCGACCTACACGATCAACGACGAGCGCAAGGAACGCATCACCTTCGCCGGCCCCTACTACGAGGCCGGCCAGATGCTGATGGTCAACGCCGACAACGAGGACATCTCCGGGCCTGAGGACCTCAAGGACAACCCGGACGCCAAGGTCTGCTCGGCGACCGGCTCGACGCCGTCCGAGAACATCAAGGAGTACCTCGCCAGCGAGGACCAGCTCGTGCTCTTCACGGAGTACGAGAAGTGCGAAGCGGCGCTCGGCAACGGGCAGGTCGACGTCGTCACCACCGACAACGTGATCCTGGCCGGCTTCGTGGACGAGTCCGATGGCGCGTACAAGCTCGTCGGCGAGCAGTTCACCGAGGAGCCCTACGGCATCGGCATCACCAAGGGTGACGTCGCGTTCTGCGAGTTCATCAACAAGACGCTCAAGGACAACGAGGCCGCCTACACCAAGGCGT
>JBDSPC010000047.1:0-22092 GCA_039914485.1 Nocardioides sp. | reverse complement strand
GGACTCCCCCGTCCAGAGATGTGGCGTCACCATGGTGACGCACGGGACTGTCTTTCCGTTGCCCGGCACACCCCAGCGCAAAGTCTAGCAATCCAGTCGACTATTCCCCGACGAGGTCGCTCACGAGGTCGTGGATCAGGTCGTAGCCGTGCTCGGTGAGGATCGACTCGGCGTGGAACTGGATGCCGCGGTAGTGCGGCCCCGCCACGAGGTGCACGTCGCCGGTGGGCTCGTCGCGCTCGACCGTGACCCCCTCGGGCAGGGTCGCCGGGTCGGTCACCCGGCCCACGAAGGTGTTGTAGAAACCGACGCGCTCGGTGCGCCCGCGATAGGGGATCGGCGACTGCGTGCCCTGGAAGACGATGTCCTTGAAGGCCAGCGGGATGCCGAGCCGCTCGCACAGCGTCTGGTGGCCCAGGCACACCGCGAGGAACGGCTGCTCGCTCGCGAGCAGGTCGTCGACGGCCGTGCGGAACGCCGCGATCTTGGGGTGGTCACCGTCGCGCGGGTCTCCCGGCCCGGGGCCGACGATGACCAGGTCGGCGCCGTCGAAGGCACCCGCCTCGTAGTCCTCGTGCCGCACCACGGTCGAGCTCATGCCGAAGACGCCGAGCACGTGCCGCAACATGTTCACGAAGTCGTCCTCGCCGTGCAGGATGACCGCGCTCTTGCCCTTCAGTGTCGGGTCCGGCGGCGCGCCCTCCTGGTCGGTCAGCCAGAAGCGGCTCAGCCGCTGGTTGCGCGAGCCGAGCGCGAGCAGCACGTCCTCGTCGCGCGCGAGCGCCGCGATCGCGTCGCTGTCGGTGGTCGCGAGCGGCACCAGGCCGAAGGCGCTGAGGATGCCGCCCGCCTTCGCGTGTGTCTCCGCCACTTCGTACGCCGCATCGCTGTCGCGCACCAGCGTGGCGCCGGCCGTCACCTTCAGGTGCCCGTCGGGCGCGACGTCGGCGGTGCGGATCAGGATCGGGCTGTCCATCGTCGGGCTGCCCTGCTTGTCGCGACCGAAGAGCGCGAGCGCGGACCCGTAGTAGCCGCGGCCCTCGGTCTCGTAGGTGCTGATCAGCCGGCAGGCGTTCTCGACCGGGGCACCGGTGACCGTGGCGGCGTACATCGTGTCGCGCAGGATCTCGCGCGGATCGCGTTCGCTGCGACCGGCGAGGAGGTATTCCGTGTGCACGAGGTGCGTCATCGGCTTCAGGAACGGCCCGAGCACCTGGCCACCCTCGTGGCAGACGTCGCACATCATCTTCAGCTCTTCGTCGACGACCATGAAGAGCTCGAAGATCTCCTTCTCGTCGGCGAGGAAGTCGAGGAGTCGCTCCTTCAGCTCCTCCTCGTCACCGCCCTTGCCGACGCGGAACGTCCCCGAGATCGGGTTCATCCGCACGTCCCCGCCCTTGACCGACACGTGCCGCTCGGGCGACGCCCCGATCAGGAACCGGTCCCCGGTGAAGAAGATGAAGGTCCAGTAGGCACCGCGCTCGCGCACGAGCAGGCGGTGGAAGACACTCAGCGCGCGCTCGACGTCCCAGTCGGCGATGACGGCGCGGTAGTGCCGCCCGATCACGAGGTTGGCGCCCTCGCCCTGGCCGATCTCGTCGGAGATGATCCGCTCGACGATGACGGCGTAGTCGTCGTCATCGACACCGAAGCCGCCGCGGTCGGAGAACTCGATCGGTACGTCGGGGAGCGCCGCGATCAGGTCGACGACCGCGACCTCGTGCTCCTCGGTGATGTCGACGACCACGAGCGGGGTGCCGTCGTCGATCACGTCGAAGCCGCGCTCGGCGATCTGGCGAAAGGGCACCGCGACCAGCCGGTCGGCGCTGCGACCGGCCTCCGGGATGCCCTCCTCGAGCGGGATGTCGAGGATCGAGTCGACCTCGCTGCGGGTGCCACCGATGATCCCGGCCGTGGATGCCGCCTTGCGCCGGATCACCGCCCAGGCTTCCTGCCCCTGGACCTGCTCCAGGAGGGTGCGGACGTCAGCGGCGGCAGTCATGGCCGAAACCCTAGTTGTCGCACGCCTCGGCTCCTCGCCATATCTGAGGCCTGAAACGCCACCAGCGACATGGTGGCCGCTCAGGCGGAGGCCGGCACCTTCAGCGCCTCGGTCGCCGGCGCCGTACGCCGCCTGGTCAGCCGCACGATCAGGTCCTTGAGCTTCATCGACGGCCGCTCCACGAAATACCAGGACACCACTGCCATCACCAGGCTGATGCCGACGACCAGCACCAGGTTGACCGACATCCGCTGGACCCCGAACTGGTCGATGACCAGTTGCTGCACGGGGAACGCCCAGAGGTAGAGGCCGTAGGAGAAGTCACCGAAGCGGGCACTGCGGGCGATGTAGGGAGTGCGCGCGAGACCGATCGTGAGGACGGCATAGGCGACCGCCACCGAGGTGACTTCCAGCGCGAACCTCGGCGCCATCCCGGAGACCAGGAAGGCGAGCACCGTGCCGGCCACTGCCACGTCGGTGCGGAAGCGGAACCAGGAGAAGCGCTCGCTCAGCAGACGCAGCAGGGCACCGGCCGCGAAGAACGCCCACATGCCGGCGGCGTCTCGCAGGCGGACCGCCCAGAAGACCGGCGACTCCTCGATCGGGGTCTCGGCGAGGCGAATGACCACGACGAGAGCGATCAGGGCGCCCAGGGGCCGGATGAATCGCGGGAAGATGAAGAGGAACGGCACCGCGAGGTAGCACAAGAACTCCACGAACAGCGTCCACAGCGAGCCGTTGACCGCTCGCGGATAGGGCAGGTCGTCCCACACGCCGGGCAGCTCGAAGGTCACGAAGAGCTTGATGTTGTTGAAGATGTACGCCGACGTGCCGGGGTGGTCGAAGTACTGGTCACGCGTCATCGAGCTGACCCACGGCCCGATGACCAGTGCGGTCACCAGCACCACGAAGATCAGCGCCGGGAAGATCCGCAGGCAGCGCGCGAGCGCATAGGTGAGCGGATTCTTGGTGCGGCTCCAGCTGGCGGTGATGAGGTAGCCGCTAATGGAGAAGAAGATGAAGACGCCGATGTGCTGGAGCGGGTAGCCCAGGATCGTGGGGATGTCGGCGGCGCGTCCGGCCAGCGCCAGGCCGTGGCCGAGGATCACCAGCACGGCACCGACGATGCGCAGGAAGTCGAAGTTGTTGGAGCGGTGATCGGCAGCCGTGACCGGCCCGGACGGCGGCGCGGTCGGGTTGTCGAGGGCGGTCACGAGACCGTCGTCAGCAGCTGCGTCGCGCGGGTGAGCACGACGTAGAGGGTGGCACGCCCGGTGGCGGACTCGTCCTCGATCTCCTGCGGTCGCACGACCACGATGCCGTCGAACTCGAGCCCCTTGGTGTCGAGGCCGGTCAGCACCACGACGCGGTCCTCGCCACTGGGGGTCACTGACGAGTCGATGGCCGCCCGGGCACCGGCCGCGTCGTTGGCGAGCTCCGGCCACGAGGCCAGCCAGCCGTTGACCTCGGAGCGGCGCGCGACCGGGACCACGATGCCGACGGTGCCGGAGACCTGGCCCGCCACGGCGAGCACCTCCTCGCGGACGGTCGTCTCGAGGTCGGGCGCCGACACCTCGCGAGGCGGGGTGCCGGTGCGGCGTACGGCATCCGGCAGGTCGGCGCCGAGCCCGACGCGCTGCGCGTAGGCTGCGGCGAACTCGTAGATCTCGGCCGAGTTGCGGTAGTTGGTCCCCAGGTGGAACTCGTGCGACACCTTGCCCTCGAGCGCCTCGGCGCGAGCCGCTGCGGACTCCGACGGGATCGGCCACGACGACTGCGCGGGGTCGCCGACGATGGTCCAGCTCGCGGTCCGGCCGCGACGACCCACCATCCGCCACTGCATCGGGGTCAGGTCCTGCGCCTCGTCGATGAGCACATGGGCGTAGCCGTCGTCCTCGATCCGGTGGGTCGGCGGCGCCCACGCGCGACCGGAGGGGGCGTACTCCCGGTCGGCGGCCGTGGTCAGCTCCTGCAGGTCGACCCCGCCCTCGAGCGCGGTCAGGGTGTCGTCGCGGTCGTGGTCGGCATCGGTGCGCAGGGGTACGTCGCCGAGTGCATAGCGCAGCTCGTCGATCAGCGGGACGTCCTCCACTGACAGACCGTGCCCCCACGACTTCGTGAGCAGCCGCTGCTCCTCCGGCGTGAGGATGCCGTCGGAGACCCGGTGCAGGAACTCCGGGTCGTGCAGCCACGACAGCACCGTCGGCGCGTCGAGCGGCGGCCACCAGGCGGTCGCGAAGTCGACGAAGCGCTGGTCGGCGAGCAGCTCGGAGTTGAAGTACTCGCGACCCTGCTCGCGACCGCGCTCGCCGCGGACCTGGCGCCACAGGGCGTCGAGCAGCGCGTTGGCGACGCGCGGCAGCTGCCGGTTGCGGCGACCCTGCGACATCAGCTGGCGGCGTACGCGCCCCAGCGTCGACCGATCGAGCTTGAGCCGGTCGTCGCGCCAGAAGTAGTCGAAGTCGCCGTCGTTGCCGGGGACCTGCTGTCGGGCGGTACGCCGCAACACCTCCGCCATCCGCGCGGAGCCCTTGATGTCGGCGATCGCGGGCTCGTCGTGGCGCGTGGCGCGCATGCCGTCGACGACCTCACCGAGGCTGCGCAGCGCGACGGCGGTCTCGCCGAGGCTGGGCAGGACCCGCTCGATGTAGCGCATGAAGACGCCGCTCGGGCCGACGACGAGCACGCCACCGGACTCGTAGCGGCGGCGGTCGGAGTAGAGGAGGAAGGCCGCACGGTGCAGCGCGACCACGGTCTTGCCGGTGCCGGGGCCGCCGGAGATCGACACGACGCCCTTGCCGGGCGCGCGGATCGCCTTGTCCTGCTCGGCCTGGATGGTGGCGACGATGGAATGCATGGAGCGGTCGCGGGCGCGGCCGAGCTGGGCCATCAGTGCGCCCTCGCCGATGATCGGGAGGTCGGTCTCGGCGTTGGTGTCGAGCAGCTCGTCCTCGACCCCGATCACCGTTCGGCGATCGGCGCTCAGCACCCGACGGCGGATCACGCCCTGCGGCTCGGCGGCCGTGGCCTGGTAGAAGACGCTCGCGGCCGGCGCGCGCCAGTCGATGAGCAGGGTGTCGCGGTCGGCGTCGCGCAGGCCGATCCGGCCGATGTAGCGCGGCTCCTTGTCGATCTCCTCGGTCAGGTCGAGGCGACCGAAGACGAGACCTTCATGCGCGGCGTCGAGCTGGGCGATCCGCTTGGCGGCTTGGAAGACCATCGCGTCGCGTTCGACGAGGCCGCCCTCGTGCTCGAGCTTGCCGCGCTCGTGACCTTCCTTGGCGAGCTGGGCCGCACTGAGTGCGCTTGCCTCCAGCTGGAGGTAGACCCGATCGACGTACTCCTGCTCGACCGCGATCTCGCGCTCCACGAGCTGATCACTCACTCGGGCACTCCCCCATGTCTCATTCGTCCGCCGTCAGGAAAGCGGCAGAAGATCAAGACTACCGACCCGCAGCGGCGCGGGCCTACTTCTTGCGGCTGAGGAACGCCGTCATCGCTTCGCGCGCATCGTCGGAGGCGAAGAGCTTCGCGGACAGGGCCGCCATCTCGGCTCCCCGAGCATCGATGCGGGCGACGAGGTCGGCGTTGAGGATCCGCTTCGACTCGCGCAGCCCCTGGGGCGCACCGGTGGCCAGGGACGCGCACACCGCGGCGACCCGCTCGTCGATCTCGTCGTCGGGCACGGCCATCGTCACCAGTCCGTACGCCGCAGCGTCGGCGCCGGAGAACACCTCACCCCCGAGCGTGGTCAGCGCGGACGCGCGCGGGTTCATCCGGTGGTGCACGGTCAGGCTGATGATCGCCGCGGCCAGGCCGAGCTTCACCTCGGTCAGCGCGAAGGTCGCCGACTCTCCTGCCACCACGATGTCCGCCGCGGCGACGATCCCGATCCCGCCGGCCCGCACTGCGCCGTACGCCCGCACCACGACCGGCTTGTCCATCGAGACGATGAGTCGCTGCAGGGCGACGATCCGCTTCGCACCCTCCTCCATCCCATCGGCCGTGGCCTCGGACAGGTCGGCGCCCGAGCAGAACACCTTGCCGGCGGAGGCGATCAGCACGACCTTCACCGACTCGTCGGCGGCCGCGGTCTCCAGGTGCGAGAACAGCTCGGTGACGAGCTGCTTCGACAGGGCGTTGCGATTGTGCGGGGAGTCGAGGGTGATGGTGGCGACGGCATCGGCAACGGCGTAGCGAACAAGCTCCATGGCGGCCATCCTGCCCCAATCCGCCGAGGGCTCTGCACCGAACACTCATCGTGCTGACACGACTGCTCCACGCCCTGTTCGGCGTCCTCGCCACCCTCGCGGGTGTCGCGGCCGCTCACCTCGTGGCGGCCCTGACCGTTCCGGCGGCCTCGCCCGTCCTCGCCGTCGGTTCGACGGTGATCGACCTGACCCCCACTCCTGTGAAGGAGTGGGCGATCAAGAACTTCGGCACCGCCGACAAGCCGATCCTCATCGGCTCGGTGATGCTCGGCGTCCTCGTGCTCGCCGGCATCGCCGGCGTCGTCGCGGCCCGCTGGCTCACCGCCGGCCTGCTGATGATCGTCGGGCTGGCCGGCCTGGCCGGTGTCCTGGCGCTGATCCGCCCGTCCGCCGGCCCGCTCGACCTGCTGCCGAGCCTCGTCGCCGCCCTCGTGGGTGTCGTCGCGCTCTGGTGGCTGCACCGGCTCGAGGACGCCGGATCGGAACAGGCCGGGACCGGTCCCAGCCGCCGCGGCGTCCTGATCGCGGCCGGCGGCCTCGCGGTCGCCGCTGCGGCCTTCGGTAGTGCCGGGAAGTTCATCTCGTCCTACCGCCTCAAGGGCGCCGACATCGATCTCCCTGCCGCGACCGGCACGGCCAAGCCGCTGCCGATGGCGCTGGACGACAAGGTCGCCGGGATCTCCCCGTTCCGTACGCCGACCGCCGACTTCTACAAGGTCGACACCCGCCTCACCACACCCATCGTGGACGCCGACTCGTGGACGCTGACCATCAATGGCGACGTCGACAAGGAGGTCACGCTCACGCTGGCCGACCTCTACGAGCTCGAGGTGATCGAGCGCGACATCACCCTGACCTGTGTCTCCAACGACGTCGGCGGCCCCTACATCGGCTCCGCCCTGTGGCTCGGCGTCCGCCTGACCGACGTCCTCGCCCTGGCCGGCATCGACAACACCAAGGCCGACCAGATCCTCTCGACCGACGTCGACGGGATGAAGATCTCGACGCCGCTGAGCGTCGCCACCGACGGTCGCGACGCGATGATCGTCTTCGGCATGAACGGCGGCCCGCTGCCGCGCGAGCACGGCTTCCCCGTGCGCATGGTGGTGCCCGGCCTCTACGGCTTCGTGAGCGCCACCAAGTGGCTGTCCACGATCACGCTCACGACCTACGACGCCGAGCAGGCCTACTGGACCGAGCGCGACTGGGCCACGGACGCGCCGATCAAGATCTCCAGTCGCGTCGACACCCCCAAACCGCTCTCGGACAGCAAGGTCGGCCGCACGTTCATCGGCGGCGTGGCCTGGGCCCAGGGCGTCGGGATCGACAAGGTCGAGGTGCGCATCGACGGCGGACCGTGGCAGCAGGCCACCCTCGGCCCGGACGCCAACAACGACTACTGGCGCCAGTGGTACCTCGACTGGGACGCGGACGAGGGCCAGCACTTCCTGGCCTGCCGCGCCACCAACAAGAACGGCGACGTGCAGACCGCCGCCCGGATGTCGCCGTTCCCCGAGGGCTCGAGCGGCATCCAGGAGATCTCGGTCAACGTCGGCTGAAGTTTCTTCACCGCTCACCAATCCGCCTCATCCGAGGCACCGAACACCCTCCGGAAACACTCCCGGGGCCACCGGCTCCGGAGCCCCTCACGAAAGGCAGTTCCCATGAACCGCATTGCCCGCAAGACCGGACTCGCCACCATGGCGCTGACTCTCTCCCTCGGTATGGCTGCCTGCAGCGGCAGCGACGAGGAGCCCACCACCGGCTCCGACACCGCCTCTGAGACCACGTCGGAGACTCCTTCGGAGGACCCGATGACGTCGGAGGAGCCCGCAGCCTCCGACGCTGGTGCCGACACCTTCGGCGATGGCTGCGCCGCCATCCCGACCGACGAGTCCGACCCGGGCTCGTTCGCCGGCATGGCCACCGAGCCGGTCGCCACTGCCGCCTCGGGCAACCCGCTGCTCAAGACCCTCGTCGCCGCCGTCACCGAGGCCGGCCTCGTCGACACGCTCAACTCGGCCGAGGGCATCACCGTCTTCGCCCCGACCGACGACGCCTTCGCCAAGATCCCGGCGAAGACGCTGAAGAAGGTCCTCGCGGACAAGGAGCTGTTGACGCAGATCCTGACCCACCACGTCGTGGGCGAGACCCTGACGCCGGACAACCTGGCCGGCACGTTCGACACCCTCAACAAGGACGAGCTGACCGTCGAGGGCTCGGGTGACGCGTTCACCGCTGACTCCGAGGAGATGGCCAACATCATCTGCGGCAACATCACCACCGCCAACGCCAAGGTGTACGTGATCGACACCGTCATGATGCCGCAGATGTAATAGTCGGACTCCGACAAAACTACGGCCGAGGACCAACTGACGTGGATCACCTGAAGTCCGTACCTGACGGGGTGCCCTCATCCGAGGGCACCCCGTCAGGGGACGCCTCAGCAAGGCTCGGCTCCCTCATGCAGCGGTCCAGCCGCGGCGACGAGGTTGCCTTCGCCGAGCTGTACGACGCAACGTCGGCCCGTGCCTACGGGCTCGCGCTGCGGGTGGTCCGCAACCCCGCGCACGCCGAAGAGGTGGTCCAGGAGGCCTACCTCGACGCATGGCGCACCAGCAGTCGCTTCGACCCTGCTCGGGGAAGCGCAATCGGCTGGCTCCTGACGATCGTGCACCGCAAGGCGGTCGACCGGGTCCGCTCGGCCGAGGCCGCCACGGCGCGCGACGCGACGTACCACCGAGAAAGCCGCCCCGTGGAACACGATTCGACGCTCGAGGCAGCGCACGCCTCACTGGAGGCACAGCGAGTCCGCACGGCCGTCTCGGGCCTCACCGAAGTCCAGCGCGAAGCCGTGGAGCTCGCGTTCTTCGGTGGATACACACATACACAAGTAGCAACGATGCTCGACGTTCCTGTCGGCACCGCCAAGACCCGCATCCGGGATGGACTCATCCGGTTGCGCGACGCGATGGGAGTTGGGTCATGAACACCCCATTCGAATGCTCACTCCGTTCCGCTTCGAACGGGGACCCCGCATGAGCGACATCCACAAGCTCTCCGGCGCCTACGTCGTCGACGCGGTCGACGACATCGAGCGTGCGGCCTTCGAGCGGCACCTGATCGAGTGCGAGGACTGCCGAGACGAGGTGGCCAGCCTGCGGGAGACCACCGCGATGCTCGCCGAGTCCGTCGCCGTGACCCCGCCGCCGTCGCTTCGCGCCTCGGTGCTCTCCGGAGTCGCCCAGATCCGTCCGCTCCCGCCCGTCATCGCACCGCCCCGGCGCGTCGCCTGGTTTCCACTTCTGGTCGCCGCCTCCATTGTCGCCGTCCTCGGTCTTGCCGCTGCCGTCTGGCAGCCGTGGGCGCCGTCGGACAACCCCTCGCTGACCGCGGCCGAGCAGGTGCTCCGTGCACCCGACGCCCAGTCGGTCAGCATCGACCTCGGCGAGGCCGGCCAGGCCACCGTCACCCGCTCCAAGTCCCTGCACAAGGCGGTCATCCGCACCAAGGACATGGCCGCCGCGCCGAGCGGACAGGTCTACCAGCTCTGGTTGCAGCAGCACGGTGACATGATCTCCGCCGGACTGATGGAGGGTGGAGGCAGCGAGGAGATCATCCTCGAGGGCGACGCCGCAACCGCGAGCGCCGTCGGCGTGACCGTCGAACCTGACGGGGGCTCCGAGAAGCCCAACCTCCCGCCCGTCGCACTCTTCGACTTCTCCCAAGCGACATGACCGCCGCGCCCCGTCACATCGGAGTCGTTGGCTCCGGTGTCGCTGGTCTGACCGCTGCGTACGTCGCCTCGCGGACCGCACACGTCACGTTGTTCGAGGCCGACGACCGCCTCGGCGGCCACGCCGACACGCACGTCGTCGCGTCCCCCGACGGCGACCTCCGCATCGACACCGGCTTCATCGTGCACAACCGGCGCACCTACCCGACGCTGCTGCGCCTCTTCGCGGAGCTCGACATCGCGACCCAGCCCTCCGAGATGTCGCTGTCGGTGTCCGACCAGGGCTCGGGCGTGGAGTTCGCGGGCGCACTGGGGGCCCGCGGCCTCTTCCCGACCTTCTCCGCACTGCGATCGCCCGCCCACTGGCGGATGCTCGCCTCGATCCCTCGCTTCCACCGTCAGGCTCGCGCACTCCTCGCCGAGCCCGAAGGGGCCGACCAGACCCTGCGGTCCTTCCTCGACGAGGGCGGCTTCTCCGACCACTTCGTGCGGCACTTCATGGAGCCGATGGTCGCGGCCGTGTGGTCCTGCGACCCGGAGACATCGCTCGAGTACCCCGCTCGCTACCTGTTCACATTCCTCGAGCACCACGGCATGCTCGGCATCTTCGGCTCGCCCGAGTGGCGCACGGTCACCGGTGGTTCGGGGACCTACGTCGCAGCGGTCGCCTCCCACCTGCAGTCGGTGCGTACCGGCACCAAGGTCACCTCGGTGCGCGAGCTCGACGACGGCGTCGAGGTGACCGACGGCAACGGCCGGGTCCACACCTTCGACGCGATCGTGATCGCCACGCACCCCTCCCAGGCGCTGACGATGCTCGAGTCGCCTTCCGTCGCCCAGACGGAGGTGCTGGGCTCGCTGCCCTACTCCGCGAACACCGCCCTCCTGCACACCGACACCTCCTTGCTCCCGGAGGCACCCAACGCCCGGTCGAGCTGGAATTTCCAGCGGCCCGCGACGCCGACCGGCCAGGTCACCGTCACCTACGACCTGACCCGGCTGCAGCGGCTGCCCACGGACACCCACTACCTCGTCACCCTCGGTGGCGAGCACCTCGTCGACCCGTCCACGGTGATCGAGCGGATGGAGTACGAGCACCCGCTCTACACGCCGTCGTCCGTGGCCGCGCAGCAACGGCTGCCGGAGATCGACAGCGACCGGGTCGCCTTCGCCGGCGCCTACCACGGCTGGGGATTCCACGAGGACGGCGCGCGCTCCGGCCTGGCCGCCGCGACCCGGCTCGGTCTCATCTGGCCCGCCGGCCCGAAGCCCGCCGCCACGCAGATCGAGCCCGGCCTCTTCCGGACCACGATCCGCCACACCCGGCGTACGCCGTTCAAGCGCACCTTCGAGCACCGCTCGCACCTGTGGCTGGTCGACCTCGACGACCTGCCCGACCGGGGCCTGCTGGCCCGCTTCGAGGCGCGCGACCACCTCGGGTCGCCGTCGACGACGATCCGCGCCAACGTCGAGGCGTTCCTCGCCCGGCACGACGTGGACGTGTCCGGCGGCCGGATCCTGATGGCCGCCAACCCGCGTTCGCTCGGCTACTGCTTCAACCCGATCTCCGTCTTCTGGTGCTTCGACGCCACGGGCGCGCAGGCGGCAGCGGTGGTCGAGGTGCACAACACGTACGGCGATCGCCACGCCTACCTCGTCCACCCGGACGAACAGGGTCGCGCCCGGACGGACAAGGCGATGTACGTCTCGCCGTTCCACGGTGTCGACGGCCACTACGAGCTGGCGGTCCCCCGCCCGACCGACCGGATCGACATCGCCGTCACCCTGCACACCGCCGACGGCCAGCCCTTCAGCGCCAGCGTCTCCGGTGAGCGGGTCACGACCGCCGGCAAGCGCGCAGGCTTCGGCTCGGGCTGGCGCAGCGCCGGTGCCGCCCTGCGCGGCAGCACCCTGATCCGCGTCCATGGCATCTGGCTGTGGGCACGCCGACTTCCGGTCCGCCCCCGACCGACCCACCACCAGGAAGGTGTCCGATGACGAGCCTGGCCAACAACCCAGCCCACGACTCCACCACCCACACCGCCCCGATCGATGCCGGCAACAATGGTTCCCGCATGCCCGGCCTCGAGAGGGTGCCGGGTGGTCCGCGCACCGTCGTCTCGGCCGGGATCGCGCGCCGACTGTTCACCGCTGCGATCCGTCACCTGGACGTGCTCGTGGAGGAGGCCCCCAACAGCCGGGGCATCGGCCGCACCTTCGGTCGCGGCGGCCCCCGCATGGTCATCCACCGGCCCGACGAGTTCTACGCCCGCGTGGGACGCGACGGCCTGATCGGCTTCGGCGAGGCCTACCTCACCGGCGCCTGGGACACCGACGACCTGGCCGGCTTCCTGACCGTGCCCGCGGCCCGGATCGCCACCCTGATCCCCGAGTCGCTGCAACGAGCGCGTGCCGTCGTCACCCACCGCACACCGAGCCACCAGCGGAGCACGGCGGACAACAGCCAGGCCAACATCGCTCATCACTACGACTTGTCGAACGAGCTCTTCGCGCTCTTCCTCGACGAGACATTGAGCTATTCGTCCGCCCTGTTCACCACCCCCTTCGTCGCCGGTCCCGATGGGCCTGATCACCTGGTCGCCACTGAACCAGACGCCACCGACAACGCGCCCGAGGACTTCGCCGACGCCCAGGCCCGCAAGATCGAGCGGCTGCTCGACGAGGCCGGCGTCATCGCCGGCAGCCGGGTGATGGAGATCGGCACCGGCTGGGGCGAGCTCGCCATCCGCGCGGCCCGTCGAGGCGCGACCGTCCACTCGATCACCCTCTCCGTCGAGCAGCTCGAGCTCGCCGAGCGGCGGGTGGCCGACGCCGGCTTCGCCGACCAGGTCCGGATCGAGCTGCGCGACTACCGCGCGCTCATGGAGCCGGAGTTCGCTGCGGCGTACGACGCGATCGTCAGCGTGGAGATGATCGAGGCCGTGGGCCACGAGTTCTGGGGCACCTACTTCCAGACCATCGACCACGCCCTGGCGCCCGGCGGCCGGGTTGCAATCCAGGCCATCACGATGCCGCACGACCGGATGCTCGCGACCCGTGGCACCCAGACGTGGATCAACAAGTACGTCTTCCCCGGCGGCTTCCTGCCCAGCGTCCAGGTGATCGACGAGATCACGAGTGAGCAGACGTCGCTGCGCCGCACCGGCATCCTGGAGTTCGGCACTCACTACGCCGAGACACTGCGCCGGTGGGACGAGCGCTTCATCGCGCAACGTGACGCCGTGATCGCGCTCGGCTTCGACGACGCGTTCATGCGGATGTGGCACTTCTACCTCGAGTACTCCCGCGCCGGCTTCGCCAGTGGCTACATCAACGTCCAGCAGCTGACCTTCGTCAAGGAAGGCGGATCATGACCACCACCACCGACCGCCCGACCCTGACGAAGACCGGCATCGCGCAGCAGCTGGCCGAGGCGGCCCGTCCGTTCATCGGCGGCGACCTGCCCGTGCGCCTCCAGGTCTGGGACCGCTCGATCGCCGGCCCCGAGGGCGCGCCCCTCGTCGTGCTCCGCTCCCCCGATGCCCTGCGCAGGCTGCTCTGGCACCCGGGCGAGCTCGGGGCCGCGCAGGCCTACGTCACCGGCGACCTCGACGTCCCCGAGCAGGACGACTGGACCCTCGACTCCGCGCTCACGCACGCGTTCGCGGTGGGCCAGGAGCGTGGCCTCGAGGGCGTACGCCGATCGCCGGGCACCTTCGTCAACGCGCTGCGCACCGCGGCCGGTCTCGGCGTCCTCAGCCTGCCGCCGAAGCTGCCCGCGAGCCAGGCCCGCGTCAAGGGCCGGCTGCACAGCGCGATCCGTGACCGCCGCGCGATCAGCCACCACTACGACCTGAGCAACGAGTTCTACTCCCTGATCCTCGATCCGGCGATGGCCTACAGCTGTGGCTACCACGAGACGCCCGACGCGACCCTCGAGGAGGCGCAGCGCGCCAAGCTCGACCTGGTCTGCACGAAGCTCGGGCTCGAGGCCGGCATGCGGATGCTCGATGTCGGCTGCGGCTGGGGCTCGCTCTCGCTGCACGCGGCGGAGCACTTCGGTGCGCAGGTCACCGGCATCACGATCGCCGCCGAGCAGAAGAAGTTCATCGACGCCCGGATCGCCGAGCGCGGTCTGGGTGACCGGGTGGAGATCCGCCTGCAGGACTACCGCGAGATCCCCGAGCGCGACCACTTCGACGCCGTCGGCTCCCTGGAGATGGGCGAGCACGTCGGCGAGTCCAACTACCCGACGTACGTCGAAGTCCTCCGCCGCGCCGTCAAGCCGGGCGGTCGCGTGCTGGTCCAGCAGATGTCGCGCTCCGGAAGGTTGGGTGGCAAGCACCCCGGCGGCGGTCCCTTCATCGAGTCGTTCATCGCACCGGACATGCACATGCGCCCGGTCGGTGAGACCGTCGCTCACCTCGAGCACGGGGGCCTCGAGGTGCGTGACGTGCACGGCCTGCGCGAGCACTACGTGCAGACGGTGGCGGGTTGGCTCGAACGCTTCGAGGCCAACCTGCCACGGCTCACCGAGCTGGTCGGCGAGGAGGTCGTCCGCGTGTGGCGGCTCTACCTCGTCGGCGGTTCGATGGCCTTCCGGGACGGGCGCATGGGGGTCGACCAGATCCTGATGGTGCGTCCGGGCGCGGTCCACACGCTGCTGGCGAAGCGAGCCTGGTGAGAACCGTGCTCGCGGTTGCGGGTATCGACCTGCTGATCTGCCTCGTCGCGATGGGGCTGACGGCGTGGGTCAGTTGGCGGGTGGGCCGCGTCTCGGTGGTCGACGTGGCGTGGGGGCTGGCGTTCGTCGCCGTCGCCCTGGGCCTCGCGATCTTCTCCGGCGAGTGGCTGTCGTGGCTGCTGGCCGCGCTCGTGACGATCTGGGGCGGGCGGCTCGCGCTGCACATCCAGCGCCGTTCGCGCGGGCACGGCGAGGACCCGCGCTACGCCGCGATGCTGGGTGATGCGGGCTTCGGCACCGTGATCCGCAAGGTCTTCCTGGTCCAGGGACTGGCCGTCTTCCTCATCTCCCTGCCCCTCATGACTGCTGCGGCGTACGCCGTCCGCTGGCCGTGGCTGGTGGCCGTCGGTGCTGCCGTGTGGCTGGTCGGGGTGGTGTTCGAGGCCGTCGGCGATGCGCAGTTGGCGGCGTACAGGAAGCTCCCGAAGGATCGGAAGCCGCGGGTCATGGAGACCGGGCTGTGGCGATTCACCCGGCACCCCAACTACTTCGGCGACGCCTGCGTCTGGTGGGGCATCTGGCTCGCCGGCGCCGTGTCGACCGGCTGGCTGTCCGGGCTGCTGACGATCATCGCGCCGGTCGCGATGACCTACTTCCTGGCGTTCGCCACGGGGGCCCGGCTCCTCGAGCGGACGATGATGCAGCGGCCCGGCTATCCGGAGTACGCCGCTCGCACCTCGATGTTCGTGCCGCTGCCGCCTCGCGGCGAGTCGACCGGGTCGCCGCGCCGCTGACCCCTCTGGCTTCTGGATCGCGGGTGCGGTAGAACCAACGCCCGTGTCCGAGTCCGCCGATCCCCTCGATCCGCTCGTCGAGCTGATGCTCACCGGCGACGAGGCAGCGCTGCGGGCGGTCTATCGCGATGTGCAGCCGAGGCTGCTGCGCTACCTGACGGTGCTGGTCGGGGCGCACGACGCCGAGGACGTCGCGAGCGAGACGTGGGCGCAGGGGTTCCGCGACCTCGACCGGTTCTCCGGGGACGCCGACGGTTTCCGCGGCTGGCTGACCACGATCGGTCGGCACCGCGCGCTGGACCACCTGCGTCGAGAGCAACGCCGACCCCGCGTCGACAGCGACCTGATCGTGCTGGTGGATCGGGCGAGCGACGACGACGTCGAGAACACGGTCACCGCCTCCCTCGGCACCGAGGCGGCACTGGCGCTCGTGGCCGGGCTCCCCACGGACCAGGCGGAGGCGATCATGTTGAGGACGGTCTTCGGCTTCGACGCCCCGACCGCGGCACGGATCCTGGGCAAGCGACCCGGCGCCGTACGCAGCGCCACACACCGGGGTCTGCGCGCGCTCGAGAAGAAGTTTCCGCGAACCCGTGACACTTCGAGCTCCCCGGACGCTGAGGGTACGAAATGAGCATTCACCGCCACCTCTTCCGCCGCCAGACCGAGGCCACCCCCGTGGTCACACCGGTCCTGGCGGCCCTGCGCGCGCCCGCTCGTGCGAGCGAGCTGCGCCGCGAGGACGCGACGGTGGCGGCGTTCCACAGTGCTCGTCTGACACCCCCCACCAGCACCAGGAGTGACATGTCCACCACCGCTCGTAGCGCCGCCACCCGGGCAGCGATCGCCACCGGCGTCGTTGTTGCCCTGTCCACCGGCGGTTTCGCACTCGCCGCGACCGACCACCTCCCGACGCTGCCGGACCAGGCGTCCGACCAGGCCACGGAGTCGGTCGCCAAGAGCCGCGCCACCAACGCGCCGACCACGGAGGCGACCACCGCCACCACAACGGCGACCGCCACGACCGAGGCCACGGAGACGGAGACGGAGACCGAGGCGGCCACCCCGACCCCGAACTTCGAGGGTCTGTGCAACGCCTTCCAGCACCACAAGAAGCTGGACGGCAAGTACCTCGACAGCGCCGCGTTCACCGCTCTGGCCACCGCTGCCACCGACGCCGGCGTGGCTGACGTCACGACCTACTGCATGGGGCTGGTCGGCGAGCCGAAGGTCAAGCCGGTCAAGCCCACCAAGGCGCCGAAGGCCCCCAAGACCGACAAGGTCAAGCCCACCCCCACGAACAAGCCGACCACGAAGCCGACCCCGGCCGTGAAGGGCAAGCCGGCTGACAAGGGCAAGGCCAGCGAGTCGGGGAAGCCGGCCACCGCCGGCACCCGCTGACCAAGCCTGTTCCCACCCCCCACCGAGACGGCCACCCTCCCCCACCCCGTGGTGGCCGTCTCGGTTCTTTCATTTCGACGGGGCACACTCGAGGGATGGACGCCGTCGAGGCGGCCTTTGCCGCCCACCCGCGCGCCGGCTTCGTGCCGGCGCACGCGCGGTCGCGGGCTGCCCACGACGGCCCGCTGCTGATCCCGGCCGGGCAGACCAACTCCCAGCCCCGCACGGTGGCGGACATGCTCCGACTGCTCGACGTCCGATCCGGGCAGCGGGTGCTCGACGTCGGCACGGGGTCCGGTTGGAGCACGGCGCTGCTTGCTCACCTCGTCGGGCCGACCGGCTCGGTCATCGGTGTCGAGCTGGAGCCCGAGCTGGTCGCCTTCGGCGGCGCCAACCTGGCCGCGACCGACCAACCCTGGGCGAGCATCACCCAGGCAGTGGCCGGCGTGCTGGGCGTGCCCGACCGTTCGCCGTACGACCGGATCCTGGTGTCCGCGGAGCCGCGCGAGCTGCCGTCGTCACTCGTCGAGCAGCTCGGGGCGGAAGGGATCATGGTGATCCCCGTGGCCGGCGTGATGCTGCGCGTCACCAACCCGGGTGGGGTCGTGACCCGGCACGGTCGCTACCGCTTCGTGCCCCTGCGCTGACGTGTTCGCACGAGTCGAGTGATGAAGTGGCTGCATCCACGGTGCAGCTGATCACTCGACTCGGAAGTCACTCCGCGTCGGGCTTGTCCTTGTCCTTCTCCTGGTCCCTCTTCTTCTGCGCCTCGTAGCGGCGCCGCTGTTCCTCGGCCCGCTCGCGCACCTTCTTGAGGAAGTCCTCGTCCTTGACCGGGTCGTTCGGCACGGCCCGGCCCGGACGGTCGTACTCCGGGAAGGCCGGCGCCGCACCCGGACGCGGACCCGAGACGGCGGGACGCCCGGCGACGAGCCAGGCGATGGAGCCGGCGAGCGGGAAGAACAGGATCAGCAGGATCCACCACAGCTTGGGCAGGTTGCGCATGCGCGACTCGTCGGTGGACACGGCCTCGATCAGGCAGAACACCATCAGGCCGATGCTCACGATCGAGAGCAGCGCGTAGAGCTTGAACACGAGGACAGCATGACCCGCGAGACCGCGGCCCGCCACCGAAACGGCGCAGCCGGTTAGCGTGACCCGCGTGGAGCTGACCCCGCAGGAGGACGTGAACCGGCGGATGCTGCGCGCGCGTGACGAGATGGACCGGCGCTACGCCGAGCCGCTCGACGTCTCGACGCTTGCGGCGATCGCGCACCTGAGCGCCTCGCAGTTCGGCCGGGTCTTCAAGGAGGTGTACGGCGAAACACCGCACCGCTACCTGCAGCGACGTCGCGTCGAGCGGGCGATGACGCTGCTGCGCCAGACGGACCGCCCGGTCACCGACGTCGCATGGGACGTCGGCTTCGCCAGCCTGGGCACCTTCAGCCGGACCTTCTCGACGATCGTCGGCTGCTCGCCCTCGGAGTTCCGGCTGCGGCACGCACCCGTGCACGTGCCGAACTGCTTCATCGCCGCGTGGACGCGACCGCGGGACTCGGCGCCGCCGATGCCGGAACAGACAGCGGTTTCGGAGAAGCGGACCGACCCCTCATCGCTCTAGCGTCCTCGTCATGACCACCAACCACATCACCTCCATCAGCATCAAGAGCGTCCCCGTCCTCGACCAGGACGAGGCGCTGTCCTTCTACACCGAGCACCTCGGCTTCGAGGTCCGCGAGGACATCGACCTCGGCTTCATGCGGTGGCTGACCGTCGGCGTCCCCGGCGCCGAGGTCAAACTGCTGCTCGAGCTCGTCGGCGGCCCGCAGCACGACGCCGACACCGCCGCCCAGGTGCGCGAGCTCGTCACCAAGGGCGCCCTGGGCGGACTGTTCCTCACGAGCAGCGACATCCAGGCGACGTACGCCGCACTCGATGCCGCCGGCGTCGAGATCACCCAGGAACCGGTCGAGCAGCCCTACGGCACCGACATGGCGATCCGCGACCCGTTCGGCAACCACGTCCGGATCAGCCAGCTCGCCGACGTGACGCCCGCCCAGGTGCAGGAGAAGTACGACTCCTCCAACGCCTGAACCGGCGACCGGTCAGGGAACTCTCGCATCAGGCCGGGCGCTCCACCTGCGCCACCAGCTTGACCGGCGCCTGCAGGCAGTAGGAGTCGGTGAGCAGCTCGCCCAGCTCGGTCCAGTCGGTGTCGTCGTCGAGCAGCATGCCGACGACGTTGGGACCCCAGCCGGAGCGGAAGTAGGGATCGCCGAGGTGCTCGAACGCCATCACCTCGTCGGGCTCGGCCCGGAACGTGATCCGGAACAGCTGGTCCTCGCCCCCGAAGACGTGCGCGATCGTGGCCGCCCCGACGCGCCACCGCGTGCCGACCCAGGCCGGCTCCTCCTTGCACTCGGGCAGGGCACAGAGGATCGAGCTCAGCCGCCGCACCCACTCCTCGGGCACGAGCGGACGGTCCTTCGGCGCCATGTGCCCAGCCTAGGAGGAAGCACCGACACTGCTACGCCGGCAGGGGCACCGGCGCGAACAGGCTCCGCGTGAACCATGTCGGCAACGCGCGGACGAGCGGCCGCGGCCCGAAGACGGACAGGTCGCCGGCCTTGACGGCGCCCATGAAGTCGGCGCGTCCCATCCAGTAGTCGACCATCGTGGTGATGTGCCCGGCCACCTCGACATCGATGTCGTGGCCCGGGTCGGTCAGGCACAGGTCCACCGTCGGCGAGTCGAGCACCAGCCAGAAGTGGCTCTTGCGATCGCTGGAGCCCTGCAGGTGGAAGTGCACGACCACCCGCTGGGCAGGCAGCGCGGAGACGTCGACGTTGCGATGGATGTCCCACATCAGCAGCGAGGCGTCATAGTGCTTGGCGACCACGTCACCGCGTGCCCAGCGCTGCCCCCACACGCCCATCGACTCGATGACGGTGCGGAGCTCCTCGCCGGCAGGGGTCAGCAGGTATTCGCCGCCGCGGTGCTCGACCACGCCGACGCGTTCGAGGGTCTTGAGCCGTTTGGAGAGCAGGGCCGGGGACATCAGGGGTACGCCGCGGCGCAGGTCGTTGAAGCGCCTGCTGCCGCAGAGCAGCTCGCGCACGACGAGCGGCGTCCACCGCTCGGTGAGCACCTCGGAGGCCATCGCCACCGGACAGAACTGGCCGTAGGTCGTCGTCATCCTCTGACGGTAGGACCGCTATGGGTTCTGTACCAGTACACAATCGGTACTGGAGGGCCCGAGCCGGCCCGCCCCACCCTGAAGGAGCACACCCCACAGGGAGGGAATCCAATGACCACCACCATCAGCACCCCCAGCGTCGAGGCGCTCGCGCCGCACTTCAGCGGCGATCTCATCGACCGCGACCACCCGGCGTACGACGCTGCACGCCAGGTCTGGAACGGAGAGATCCAGCGCCACCCGAGCCTCATCGCGAAGGCCCGGGGAGCGGCCGATGTCGCGGCCGCGATCCGCTTCGCCCGCGAGCACGACCTGCCCGCCTCGGTCCGCGGCGGCGGGCACGCGGTGGCCGGGCACGCGGTGCTCGACGACGGGATCGTCATCGACCTGTCGGCGATGACCGGCACCCGTGTCGACCCGGTCGCGCGCACCATCCAGGCCGGGGGCGGCGCCCTGCAGTCGGACGTCGACCGCGAGGCGCAGCAGTTCGGGTTGGCCGCGACCGGCGGGTTCGTCAGCCACACCGGCGTCGCCGGGCTGACGCTGGGCGGCGGCATCGGCCACCTGATGCGGAAGTTCGGGCTGTCCATCGACGCGCTGCGTGAGTGCGACGTGGTGACAGCGGACGGGGAGAACGTGTCGGCCAGTGCCGACGAGAACGCCGACCTCTTCTGGGGACTGCGAGGCGGCGGGGGCAACTTCGGCGTCGTCACGAACTTCACGTTCGACCTGCAGCCGCTGGGGCCACAGATCCTCGCCGGGCTGATCGCGTGGCCGGCCGCCCAGGCGGACTGGGTGCTCTCGTTCCTGCGCGACTTCATCGCCGACGCACCCGACGAGCTCGGGCTGATGGCCAACCTGCGACTCGCACCACCGCTGCCGGTCTTCCCGACCGAGGTGCACGGCACCCCGATCATCGGGCTGATCGTCACCTGGGCCGGAGACATCGCCGCGGGCGAGGCTTTCCTCAGGCCGCTGCGCGCCCTCGGCACGCCACTGGTCGATGCCATCACGCAGAAGCCCTACGTCGCGCACCAGAAGATGCTCGACCCCGCGGTGCCGCACGGTCGGCACTACTACTGGAAGTCGCACCGGCTCGGCCCGCTCACCGACGACGTCATCGCCATCATCTGCGAGCACCTCGGCACCATCAGCTCACCGCTCTCGTCCGTGCCGATCTTCAGCTTCGGCGGCGCGATGGCACGGGTGCCCGAGGACGCGACCGCCTTCTCGCACCGCGACGCCGCGCACGACATCAACATCGTCGGCTCGTGGCTGCCCGAGCAGGCCGGCGAGGCCGACCGGCACCGGGCCTGGGTGCGCGGCTTCTTCGACGCACTCGCCCCGCACAGTCGCGGTGTCTACGTGAACTTCACGTCCGACGACGCACAGTCGCGGATGGGGCAGGCCTACTCGCAAGGGCAGCTCGATCGCCTGCGGCGGCTCAAGGCGGCGTACGACCCGACGAACTTCTTCAACCGCAACGCCAACATCACGCCCGCGTGACTACTCGGTCGGCGCGTCACACAAGAACGCCGACCGACCACCGCCCGAGTGGTATTCGTAGTCCGTCGCGTCCACGCGCAAGATGATCCGGGATCCGTCGACCAGGGCCTGGGTGTACATCTGGCCATTCTTCGCGCAGCCCAGGCTGCCGTTGCGCCAGGTGACCTCCTCCTCGGACACGACCTCGACCGAGGCGGCGTCCACACCGAGGCGGGTGGCGAGGTCGGCCACGGCGTCGGCGGCCGGACCCGTTGCGGGAGTCGAGGTGGCCACGGTCGGCTCCTTCAATGGGTCGTCCGGATCAGAGGTCGCACCACACCCGAGGGTGAGTACGGCGAACGCCAGCACCCACACGACAGGGAGCGCACCTCGGGGCATGGCCCCAGTATGGCCGGGCACACGAAGCGGGGGCCGGCCATGGGCCGACCCCCGCTCGTGTGCAGAACTGCTGCGTCAGATCAGCTCACGACGCGGAACCTCTTCACCTCCGAGGAGGAGAGGCTGACGACGTCGCCGCCGTAGCTGACGGTGACCTTGACCTTGCCGGTCTTCTTGTACTTCG
>JBDSPC010000502.1:0-4267 GCA_039914485.1 Nocardioides sp. | reverse complement strand
CGTACGTCGACAGCGACCGCAACCCGCCGGTCTTCGACCCCAAGACCAACACGGCCCCCGTGCCGGAGTCGTTCAAGAAGAGCTACCACGCCTGGATGGACGCGGAGTACTGGCGCCTCCAGATCCGCGAGGAGCTCGGCGGCACCCCCGCCCCGTCCAGCCTCGTGTGGGCCATGGGCGAGATGGTGCTCGGCGCCAACGCCCCCATCTGGATGTACGCCGCCGGCCCCGCCTTCGCCGGTGTCGTCTACGAGAACGGCAACGAGCGCGACAAGAAGGTCGCCCAGCTCATGGCCGAGCGCCGCTGGGGCTGCACCATGGTGCTGACCGAGCCCGACGCGGGCTCCGACGTCGGCGCGGGCCGCGCCAAGGCCACCCCGAACGAGGACGGCTCGTGGAACGTCACGGGCGTCAAGCGCTTCATCACCAGTGCCACGCACGACATGAGCGAGAACATCATGCACCTCGTGCTCGCGCGCCCCGAGGGCGTCGAGGGTGCGGGCGGCCCGGGCACCAAGGGCCTCTCGCTCTTCTGGATGCCGGAGCACCACTTCGACCACGAGACCGGCGAGCTGACCGGCGAGCGCAACGGCATCTACGTCACCAACGTCGAGCACAAGATGGGCATCAAGGTCTCCAACACGTGTGAGGTCACCTTCGGTGACCCGCAGGTCGGTGGCGGCGAGGCCGCCCAGGGCTGGCTGCTCGGCGAGGTGCACAACGGCATCGCCCAGATGTTCGACGTCATCGAGAACGCCCGGATGATGGTCGGCTCGAAGGCCATCGCCACCCTGTCGACCGGCTACCTCAACGCGCTCGAGTTCGCCAAGGAGCGCGTCCAGGGTGCCGACCTGACGCAGGCGGCCGACAAGACCGCCCCGCGCGTGACGATCACCCACCACCCCGACGTCCGTCGCTCGCTGATGACGCAGAAGTCGTTCGCCGAGGCCATGCGCGCGCTCGTGCTCTACACCGCGTCCTGGCAGGACCAGGTCATGATCGCCGAGCACAAGGGCGAGGCCGACGCGCTGGCGGCGGCGGTCAACGACCTGCTGCTCCCGATCGTCAAGGGCTACGGCTCGGAGCGTTCGTGGGTGCTGCTCGGCACCGAGTCGCTGCAGACCTTCGGTGGGTCGGGCTTCCTGCAGGAGTACCCGATCGAGCAGTACGTCCGCGACGCCAAGATCGACACCCTCTACGAGGGCACCACAGCGATCCAGGGCCAGGACTTCTTCTTCCGCAAGATCGTCAAGGACCAGGGCAAGGCCCTGGGCCACCTGGCCAACGAGATCCAGACCTTCATCGCGAGCGAGGCCGGCAACGGTCGCCTCAAGGTGGAGCGTGGCCTGCTCGCCACCGCGCTCGAGGACGCCAACGCCATCGTCGGTCACATGATCAACGACCTGATGTCGGCCGACGCGACTGGGAATACAGGCGAGGGCGACGGAAACATTCGCAACATCTACAAGGTGGGTCTCAACACCTCCCGCCTGCTGATGGCGCTCGGTGACGTCGTCTGCGGCTGGCTGCTGCTGCGCCAGGCCGAGGTCGCGCTCGCTGCGCTGGCCGGTGACCCGGGCAAGGACAAGGCGTTCTACGAGGGCAAGGTCGCGGCTGCGCAGTTCTTCGCGCAGACCAACCTGCCCCGCCTCACCGCCGAGCGGGCCATCGCCGAGGGCACCGACCTGTCGCTGATGGACCTCGACGAGGCTGCCTTCTGATCTGATCCACACGCTGACCCGCCCCTGGCTTCGGGCGGGTCAGCGTCATTTCGGCGTACGGCGACATGACACCTGTCATGGGCAGGTCGTGACACTTCCCCCGGGGCTCGATGGCCTTGCGCCAGCAGGCTGGAGGCATGAGCACACCAGCCATCCGGGCCACCGGCCTGCACAAGACGTTCAAGGCGACCGACGGCACAACCGTGACCGCGGTCGAGAACGTCGACCTGACCATCCAGCGCGGCGAGATCGTCGCCTTCCTCGGCCCGAACGGCGCCGGCAAGACCACCACCGTGGACATGCTGCTCGGCCTCACGACGCCGACGTCGGGGGAGGTCGAGATCATGGGCATGACCCCGCGCCAGGCCGTCGAGTCCGGCCGGGTCTCCGCCGTGATGCAGACCGGCGGACTGCTGCAGGACTTCACCGTCGGCGAGACCGTCGAGGCGATCGCCGCCCTCCACGGCCGGCTCGACCGGGTCGAGGCGGTCATCGAGCGCACCGGCCTCGTCGCCGTACGCGCCCGGAAGGTGCAGGCGTGCTCGGGTGGTGAGCAGCAGCGGCTGCGGTTCGCCCTGGCGCTGATCCCCGACCCCGACGTCATCCTGCTCGACGAGCCGACGACCGGGATGGACGTCGCGGCCCGCCAGCAGTTCTGGGACACCATGCGCGCCGACGCCGCGACCGGTCGCACGATCCTGTTCGCGACCCACTACCTCGCCGAGGCGGATGCCAACGCCTTGCGCACCGTGCTGATGGCGCGCGGCCGCATCGTCGAGGACGGTCCGACCGCCGACGTGCGCGCCGCCTTCGGCGGACGGACCGTGTCCTTCAGGCCACCGGCCTTCGCCGTACGACCGGACGGGATCGACGAGGACTGGCTCGCGCGCGTCCGCACCGCTCTGGCGCCGCTCGGCGTCGAGGGCATCGAGGTCGCCAGCGCCAGCCTGGAGGCGGCCTTCCTGGCCCTCACCACGGAGCCGAGCGACGGGGAAGCACTGCCCACCCTCGAGACCACCGGAGCCCTGCGATGAGCGCCATCCTCGCCCCGACCCGGACCGGCAACGGCCTGGTCAGGTACGCCCGCCTCGACCTCCGTCGCCAGTTGCGCGACCGGCTCGGCATGTTCTTCACCGTCGGCCTGCCGGCGTTCATGTATCTCGTCTTCGGTCTCGGGTCCGACGACGCGGTCGGCAGCGGCAACGTGTCGGCCTACGTGATGATCTCGATGGCGGCGTACGGCGCAGTGAGCGCCACCACCAGCACGGCCGGCTCGGCCGTCACGGAGCTCGTGATGGGCTGGGGGCGGCAGCTGTCGCTGACCCCGATCCGCCCGCTGCAGGTCGTGGTGATGAAGGCCGGCATCGCCATGACCGTGGCGACCGTGCCGATCACGCTGATCTACGGCATCGGTGCCGCGACCGGCGCGCGGGGCGACCTCGGCGACTGGCTGGGCTCGGCCGCGATCGTGTGGGTCTGCTCGTCGATGTTCGCGATCTACGGACTGGCGATCACCACCCTCTTCCGCACCCAGAGCGCCATCGGTGTCGCGTCCGGCTCGATCGTGGTGATGGCCTTCCTGGGCAACGTCTTCTCGCCGATGAGCGGGCTGCTGCTCGACATCGGGAGGTTCACGCCGCTCTACGGCTATGCCGCACTGGCCCGCTATCCGCTGACGGACGGCTGGCTCCCGACCGGGGACCACGACCCGCTGTGGATGCTGATCGCTAACGTGATCACGTGGACGATCATCTTCGCGGCGCTGGCGATGTGGGGCGTGCGTCGCGGCCGGGAGCGGGTGTGAGCGACGAGCTCTCCGCCACCAACCCCTGGGAGCGCTGGGGCTGGGCCTTCGCCTCAATCTGGCTGGTGTTCCTCGTCTACCCGATCGTCTCGACCATCGAGGCCGAGGTCGCCACGGGATGGAAGGTCCTGAACTTCGCGTTCATCCTCGCCTTCGCGGTGAGCAACGTGCTCGGCTACAGCATCTGGGCCGACCGTGCGTGGCTGGCCGTGGGGCTGATGATCGCGTTCGCACTCGCCACGGTGCCGATCATCGGCGTGGAGGCGCTGGCGTTCACGCCGTACCTCGGCATGCTCTCGGCGCTCCAGCTGCCCGACCCGTGGTGGAAGCGGGCCACCGTGGTGATGGTGCTGCTGCCGTTGCTGTCACTGACGGGCCCGGACTGGTTCCCGGCGTGGTTCTTCCTGATGGTGTGGCCGATCATGCTCGGCGGCGTGCTGATCCGGGTCTTCGGCGACAAGGCGCAGGAGGCGACGCAGACACGGAGCCGCCTGGCGCTGGTCGCGGAGCGGGAGCGGGTCGCCCGCGACGTGCACGACGTGCTCGGCCACTCCCTGACGGCCCTGTCCATCAAGGCCGAGCTCGCCTCGCGACTGATCGAGGTCGACCCCGCCCGCGCCAAGGCCGAGCTCGAGTCGATCCAGGAGATCGCCCGGCAGGCGCTCGGCGAGGTCCGGGCCACCGTCGGCGGCCTGCGCGCGGCCAACCTCGAGGCCGAGCTGGCCGCCGCGCCGCTGGTGCT